>DASZYN010000508.1:0-6646 GCA_035545435.1 Acidobacteriaceae bacterium
TCCGGGTCGAGTCCGGAGGCTGAGGTTGTGACCAGGCCGATGGGCACCGGCTGACCCGGATTCTGCTTCTGCCAGTTGGCGACGTCAGTCTCGATGCGCGTCTGCAGCGCCTTGTTCGACTGCGCCAGGTTCGAGCCGCCGGAACTGGTCGCGTCCCATCCATTCCCGGCCGCGGACGGCCGCGAGTGGAAGTAGCGCGGGCTGGTGAAGCCCTGGCCGATGATCGCCGAGCCGATGATCTCGCCGTTGCGAGTGATCAGCTGCCCGTTCGCCTTGTCGCGCATCGTTAGCTGCGCAATTCCCGTGACTACCAGGGGATAGATGATGCCAAGAAGCACCGTCGTTACCAGCGTGTAGCGGACCGCGACGAGGAGACTCGACCGCACCGTAGGTCCCGGGTGCGACGATCCTGTCGGTGTGATCAGCCGTTCTTCGTGAGCAAAAGAGGTAGTCGCTGCCATAAGAGTCTCCTCACCCGTCAGGCCAGGTGCAGGCCGATGATAGCCAGGTCGATGATCTTGATTCCGATGAACGGTACGATAATGCCGCCGAGACCGTAGAGAACAAGGTTGCGCCGCAACAGCGCCTGCGCTGACATGGGTTCGTACTTCACTCCCTTCAGCGCCAGCGGAATGAGCGCGATAATGATAATCGCGTTGAAGATGACCGCGGAGAGGATTGCAGAATGCGGGTTGCCCAGGTGCATGATGTTCAGCGCGTTGAGCACGGGAAAGACGCCGGCAAACATCGCGGGGATGATGGCGAAGTACTTCGCTACGTCGTTAGCGATGGAGAACGTGGTCAGCGCTCCTCGCGTCATCAGAAGCTGCTTGCCGATCTCGACAATCTCGATGAGCTTGGTTGGGTTTGAATCAAGGTCAACCATGTTGCCGGCTTCCTTGGCAGCCTGGGTGCCGGTGTTCATGGCGACACCGACGTCGGCCTGCGCCAGCGCCGGCGCGTCGTTAGTACCGTCCCCGGTCATTGCAACCAGCTTGCCCCTGGCCTGCTCGCGTTTGATCAGGTCCATCTTGTCTTTGGGCTTGGCTTCGGCCAGGAAGTCGTCAACGCCCGCTTCGCGCGCGATCACCGCGGCGGTGAGCGGATTGTCGCCGGTGATCATGATGCTGCGGATCCCCATGGCGCGCAGACGGGCAAGCCGATCTTTCAGACCGCCTTTGACGATGTCCTTGAGGTAGACAACGCCGAGGGCAGTCGCATTCTCTGAGACCACAAGCGGTGTGCCACCCTGGCGGGCGATTTCGTCGACGCGATCGCTGACCGGACGGGGCAGGCTCGAGCCTTGCGATTCGAGCCAGCGAGCGATCGCATCGGCCGAGCCTTTGCGAATCTTGCTGCCAGGCAGGTCGACGCCGGACATGCGCGTCTGCGCGCTGAAGGGGACGAACTCGGCGCGCATGCCGCTGACGTCGCGGCCGCGAAGATTGTACTTGTCCTTGGCGAGCACCACGATCGAACGCCCTTCGGGCGTCTCATCCGACAACGATGCGAGCTGGGCAACGTCGGCCAGCCGCTCCGTTGTGATGCCGGGGGCAGGGAAGAACTCCGTCGCCTGGCGATTGCCCAGGGTGATGGTGCCCGTCTTGTCGAGCAGGAGGGTATTCACATCGCCCGCGGCCTCGACAGCACGGCCGGACATGGCCAGTACGTTGTACTGCACCAGCCGATCCATCCCCGCAATGCCGATCGCAGAGAGCAAAGCGCCAATCGTCGTCGGGATGAGGCAAACCAGAAGCGAGACCAGCACGAAGATGGTCTGCGGCGCGTGGGAGTAGATGGCGTAGGGCTGCAGCGTGGCGACGGCGAGCAGAAAGATGACGGTGAGGCCGGCCAGCAGGATACTGAGCGCGATCTCGTTGGGAGTCTTCTGGCGCGTGGCGCCTTCGACCAGCGCGATCATTCGATCGAGAAAAGTCTCACCGGGGTTCGACGTGATCCGGATCTTGATCCAGTCGGACAACACGCGCGTGCCGCCCGTTACTGCCGAGCGATCGCCTCCCGCTTCCCGAATCACCGGAGCGGATTCGCCGGTGATGGCCGACTCATCGACCGAGGCCACGCCTTCGATCACCTCGCCGTCACCCGCAATGAACTGCCCGGCCTCCACGCGGATGATGTCATCGGCGCGCAGCTGGGAGCTCGATACGGCTTCCGTCGATCCGTCGGGACGAAAGCGCCAGGCCATCGTCTCGCCCTTGGCCTTGCGCAGCGTGTCCGCCTGGGCTTTGCCGCGCCCTTCCGCGATCGCCTCGGCGAAGTTGGCGAAAAGGACGGTGAACCAAAGCCACAGCGTGATCTGAAGATCGAACCGAATGGGGAGATGGCGGATCGATTCTTCGATGAGCAATGCCGTTGTGACGACGCTGCCCACTTCGACCACGAACATGACGGGGTTCTTCATCATGACGCGCGGGTCGAGCTTGCGGAAGGAGTCGATGACCGCCTGACGGAGGATTTCAGAGTTCCAGAGATTTTGTTTTTTCGCCATTGAAGTGATCCGGGTTAGGAGAACAACGTTCCATGCTGCAGCAGCAGGTGCTCCAGAATGGGGCCAAGGCTCAGCGCCGGGAAGAAGGTCAGCGCGCCGACGATGAGGATCACGCCGGTAAGCAGAACCGTGAACAGCGCCGTGTTGACGGGAAACGTGCCAGGCGATGGGGGAATGCTCTTCTTGCGGGCCAGATTGCCCGCCAGAGCCAGCATGGGAATCATCATCAGGAAGCGGCCCATGAGCATGGTGAAACCGAGCGTGGTGTTGTACCACCGCGTGTTCACCCCCAGACCCGCAAACGCCGATCCGTTATTGCCCGCCGCCGAAGAATACGCGTAGAGGATCTGGCTCAGCCCATGCGGGCCAGGATTCGTGATGCCCGCGAGCCCGGCAGGATAAAGCACTGAGATCGCCGCAAGCGTGAGGATGAGTAAGGGGAAGATGAGCACGTAGAGCATGGACATCTTCACGTCGTAGGCTTCGATCTTCTTGCCCAGATACTCGGGCGTGCGCCCCACCATGAGTCCGGCGATGAACACCGAAAGCACAACGAAGATGATCATGCCGTACAGGCCGGAGCCTACCCCGCCGAAGATAATCTCGCCCAACTCGATATTGAGCAGCGGAATCATGCCCCCGAGCGGTGTGAAGGAGTCGTGCCAGGAGTTAATGGCGCCGCAACTGGCGTCGGTGGTGATCGTGGCGAACAGGGCCGAGTCCGCGATGCCGAAGCGAGTCTCCTTGCCCTCCATGTTGCCGCCGGCCTGCAGCGGACCGGAACTTTGCGCGACGTTGTGCAGCGTGGGATTCGGATGCGACTCGGCCCAGTAGGCCACAGTGAAGCCGGCCACAAACAGAATCGACATGCAGGCAAAGACCGCCCATCCGTGACCGGGAGAGCCAGTCATGCGGCCGAGTGTCACGGTCAGGCCGGCGCCAATCAGGAAGATCAGCGACATCTCAAAGAAATTGCTGAAAGGGGTGGGATTCTCGAAGGGGTGAGAGCTGTTGGCGTTGAAGAAGCCGCCGCCGTTCGTACCGAGTTCCTTGATAGCTTCCTGGGAAGCGACCGGGCCCTGGGCGATGGTCTGCGTCTGGTGCTCGAGAGTATGGGCCACAGTGTACGGGTGCAGATTCTGGATGACGCCCTGGCTGACAAGAACCAGCGCCGCGACGATGCAGACGGGCAGCAGCACGTAGAGGCAGGCCCGTGTTGTATCGACCCAGAAGTTGCCGATGGTTTTCGATTCGCGGCGAGCGATGCCGCGCACCAGCGCGATGGCGACGGCGATGCCGACGGCGGCGCTGAAGAAGTTGTGATAGGCAAGCGCTGCCATCTGGGTGAAGTAACTCATGACCGCTTCGCCCGTATACGCCTGCCAGTTGGTGTTCGTGGTGAACGAGGCGGCCGTATTCCAGGCGAGAAATTGCTCGACCCCCGGGAAGTGCTGCGGGTTCCATGGCAGGTGAAGCTGGAGGCGCTCGATCAGGTACGTCAGCAGCAGCGAAACAAAGCTGAAGAGCAACATAGCGGCGGTGTACTGGCCCCAGGTCATCTCTTCGCCGCGAATACCGGAAGCGCGGTAGATCAGGTTCTCGAGCGGGCCCAGAAACTTGTATTTGCCGGAGAAGACGCCGTTCATGTAAATGCCCAGTGGGCGCATACAGACCAGCAGTACGACAAAATAGACCAGAAACTGCAACCATCCGTTGAATGTCATGTCAGAACTTCTCCGGGTAGAGCAGGGCTGCGATCAGGTAGCCGAGCAGAAGCACAGTGATGGCGAGGATTGTGAGTGTGATGATGTTCATGAATTACCTCAGCTTCTCGCAGGCCGTGATATACAGCAGCGCGACGGCGAAGAATGCAACGGTGAAGACGATCATCAGTAGGTCAGTCATAGCGTTTCGAGATTTAGTAAAAGGCCGCCGCAGCAAGGGCGTGCTAAGGGAGGCATAAAAAATTCGTAAGTTCCCCGAGGAATGCACAGGATGGCTGCTATTCCGCCGCTCCCTCGGGCAGAAAACGGTAGCCAACCCAGGGCTCGGTCTGGATGTATTCCTTATGGGTGTCGCCCTGGAGTTTCTTTCGCAGCTGACCGATGAACACACGCAGGTATTCGGGCTGCTGTGCCGATTGCGCGCCCCAGACAGCGGTGAGCAAAACACGGTGTGTGAGCACCTTGCCGGCGTTGCGGGCGAAGAGGAGAAGCAGATCGAACTCCTTGGGGGTGAGGTGGACGGGGCGGCCTGCGACCGCGATGGTGTGTCCGGCCGGGTCGACAAGAAAATCGCCTACCTGGACAGCGCCGTCGCCGGCGCGCTCCGGGGCGCGTCGCAGGTGCGCGCGAACACGGGCCAGGAGCTCCTGGATGCTGAAGGGCTTGGTGACGTAATCGTCGGCGCCGGCGTCGAGCGCTTCGACCTTCGTCTGTTCCTGGTCGCGGACTGAGAGGACGATGATGGGCACGGCGGATTGCCGGCGGATAGCCCGGCACAGTTCAACGCCGGACATGCCGGGCATGGCCAGATCGGTGATTACGAGGTCCGGATTCCAATCTTCGAAGAGGCGCACAGCCTCCTCGGGATCGTTCGCGGCGCGGACGTCATAGCGCTGGGCAGAAAGCGAGGCGCGCAGGACGCGCGTGATCTGAATTTCGTCGTCCACGACGAGGATGCGTTCGGCCATGACAACTTGCTGGCGATTCATCGCAGCGCCGCAGCGTGGCGGCGGTATGATCGCCTTTCATGGAAAAGGATACGCCGCGATTCATAAAGATTCTGTTGCGATACGTCGTTTTGACGGCGGCCGCGCTTCTGATCGTGGCGGTATTCCGGCGCGTCTTCACGGCGAATCCAGCCACCGTGGCCCTGAGCTTCCTGATGCTGGTGCTGGTTACGGCGTCGCGATGGCGGCTGGCGTATTCGGTGTACCTGTCGGTTCTCTGCACACTGCTCTACAACTTTTTCTTTCTGCCCCCCCTGGGGCGCCTGACGATCGCGGAGCCGAACAACTGGGTGGCGCTCAGCGCATTTCTGATCTGCAGTGTGCTGGTGAGCCATTTGTCGGAACAGGAACATCAGCATGCGGAGAATGCCGAGCGAGGACGGCGCGAGGTGGAACGGCTCTATGAATTTAGTCAGCAGTTGCTGTTGCAGGAGGACCTGCGCAGCGTGGCACGCGCCACTCCTTCGGTGGCAGCCGCAGTCTTTGGATTTCGCGCGGTGGCGCTGTACGTGCGGGATGAAGATGCTGTGCATTCCTCCGATCCGCACAATGAACTGGCGCCAATCGTGGATCTGAAGCTGATGGCCACTCAGGGAGAGAGCCCAATCATGGCGCGCAACGGCTGTCGCGTGATTCCTCTTGCGCTCGGGATGCGGTCCCTGGGCGTGATGGCCGTGATGGGTGGAGACTATTCGCCGCAGATCTACGAGGCGATTGGCAGCCTTGTGGCAATCGCCGTGGAACGGGCGGTCGCTGTGGAGCGGAGCAGCCGGTTGGAGGCCTCCAGGCAGAGCGAGCGACTGCGCAGTGCGCTGATCGACTCAGTAACCCACGATCTGCGAACGCCCCTGACCGCGATTCGGGCAGCAGCAACCACCATGGTGAGCCAGCTGGATTTAGCCGAAGCAGAGCGAGCAGAACTCGCGGCGGTCGTGGACGAGGAGAGCGCCCGGCTCGACCGGCTGATCGGACAGGCGGTGGAGATGGCCCAGCTGGATGCGGAGGCGGTACAGATCAAGGCAGAGCCGCAGGATGTTCGCGAGCTGATGGAGATGACAGTCGAGGAAATGAGGTCCCTCCTGAAAGATCGGGCAGTGAAGGTCCATGTTGAGCCGAATCTGCCACGCGTGCCCATCGATCGTTCGCTGGTGCACCGTGTGCTGCGGCATCTCATCGAGAATGCCATCCGGTATTCGCCGCCTGAATCGCCGATCGAATTGGGTGCCCGCAGGGACGAGGATCGCCTGCAGGTGACGGTGGCCGATCAGGGGCCAGGAGTTGAGCTCGGCGAACAACCTTTCATCTTTGACAAGTTTTTTCGCGGCAGCAAACAGCGTGGCCGGGCGGGCGGGACCGGGATGGGACTGGCGATCGTGAAGGCGATCGTGGAGGCGCACGGTGGCGGC
>DASZYN010000509.1:0-1819 GCA_035545435.1 Acidobacteriaceae bacterium
ACCGCCACCTTCCGATCGTCGTTCGCAGGCCGAATCCTCACCCAATACCCGGTCGGCCCCTTGAACTCGATCACATTGGCGCTCTGATATTCCCGCTTCAGTTGCGACTGAAGATGGAGCGCGGACTTCTCATGCTCGAACGCGCCAATCTGTACGCACCAGCGGCCGCCTTCGTCCATCGGCTTCGGCGTGCTGAAGACATCGATGCGCACCTGTCCAAGCCCCGCACGCCTGATCCCCACCGCTTTCGCCGCACCAATCGACAGATCCAGGATGCGATTCCCGACGAAGGGCCCTCGATCCGTCACTCGCATCACCGCGGACTGCCCCGTTTTCAAATTCACGACCCGGATCAGCGACCCCATCGGCAGCGTCCGATGCGCCGCCGAGATTCCGTTCTCGTCGAATACCTGGCCATTTGCCCCGACGCGGTTGTGATACGGAGGTCCGTACCAGCTGGCAACGCCGGTCTCGGAGTAGATCGGCCGGTGCGTATCCACGAATTGCTCATCTTCGCTCAGCGAGGGAGCCGGCGGAAGCGGCGACGTCGGCGTCACCGTGGATGCGGCGGAATCGGACGCGCTCGGCTCCGCAGCCGCTGCTGGCGGTGGCGGCGGCGTGTACGCAACCTCTTTCTTATGCGAGCAACCGGTCGTCAGCGCAAGGCTCACGCCCAGCAAAACGGCCCCTCGCCAACCAGGCCGCACAGTCAGATTGTTTCGATCCAGGGGGAGTCGATTGGCCATCTCAAAAGTCGTTTCAGGCTCGTCGCGTGCGCTCAAGATGATCGGCGAGCCGCGACAGCTGCTCCGAGGCAATCCGCAAAGCCTTCGAGGAATGCTCCCGCACTTCCGGCACCACCTTGTCATTCAGATACGTGATCACGCGCTTCACATCGTCTTCAATGCGGTCGCCGCAGGCGCCAAAATGTTCGTCCATCTTGCGCCCAACATTCTCAAAACGACCGTTGCTGGTTTCCGCCATGGGATGCTCCCTGCCAGACTACTGCTGCCTCTTAGTATTGTCGGCGGCGACACGCCGGTCAATCCACTTTGAATGCCCCCGCGCGTGTGCCAAATCAGATACCTGCGTGGCCAATGCATCCCGAATCCAGAAACTCTCCTCCAATCCCCAGGGTACCCGTGAACCTTTTGCACTTCATCCATCCAGTCTGTCCTGTTCTGTTTTCTGCTCTGCTCCTGGTTCTCCCAGCGCCCCTTGTCCGGGCGCAGGCCGTCGCGTCCCTTCCGGACGCGCCGCAACCGGCCGCTCTCCGGGCCGCTGCCCAGGCCCAGGAACAGAACCCGCCAGCAAATCCCGACCCCCTGGCGCCTCCAGCACACGCCAACCCCAATTCGGCCAGCCCCATCCAGCATGCCTCTCGTGAAAAGCGCAAATGGGCCCAGTTCGTCGATCCCGGCGAACGCATCGTGCCCCTCTACCCTCACGACAAGTGGATGTACTGGCTCCACATGGAAACCACCTGGTATTCGCTGGGCCCGGCCTTCGTCTCCGCTGGCTTCGGCCAGCTTACCGGCGCGCCCGCCTACGGCAGCGACAGCGGCGCCTTCGGCGATCGCCTCGGTGCGGCGGTCATCCGCCAGGCCAGCATGCGCTTTATGTGCGGCAGCTTCTTTCCGATGGTGACCAAAGAAGACCCCCGCTACTACCGCAAAGCGAGCGGCAGCTATATGGGCCGCGCCGGCTGGGCCGCCGAACGCGCCTTCGTGACCCAGAAAGATGACGGCAGTCACGGCTTCAACTACTCCGACGTCCTCGGCCACCTCGCTGCATCGGCGCTCACCCCGCTCTACTATCC
>DASZYN010000510.1:0-2050 GCA_035545435.1 Acidobacteriaceae bacterium
CGAGGCTTTTTCAACAGACACCGGTTCGGCCCTCCAGTGGGTGTTACCCCACCTTCAGCCTGGTCATGGCTAGATCACTAGGTTTCGGGTCTAATCCGACGAACTGAACGCCCTGTTCAGACTCGCTTTCGCTGCGCCTACGCCTATCGGCTTAAGCTTGCTCGTCAAATTAAGTCGCTGGCCCATTATACAAAAGGTACGACGTCACCCAGGACGAACCTTGGGCTCCGTCTGTTTGTAGGCATTCGGTTTCAGGTCTCTTTCACTCCCCTCGTCGGGGTGCTTTTCACCTTTCCCTCACGGTACTGGTTCGCTATCGGTCGCTGAGGAGTACTTAGGCTTGGAGGGTGGTCCCCCCATGTTCAGACAGGATTGCACGTGTCCCGCCTTACTCAAGGATAATCCTTCGCATTACCCGTACGGGGCTGTCACCCGCTAAGGCACGTCGTTCCAAACGTTTCCGGTTGTCTCGGGATTATCACTGGCCTGGTCCGCGTTCGCTCGCCACTACTAGCGGAGTCTCGGTTGATGTCCTTTCCTCCAGGTACTGAGATGTTTCAGTTCCCTGGGTTTGCTTTGAACCCCCTATTTTATTCAGGAGTCCAATACCTTCTTTTGATACCGGAAGCCGGACGACAGCAGCGCCGGCGGCGGATCGCTCCGTCGCCCACATTCTGTCGTCTGATTTCCGGTATCGAAGGTGGGTTTCCCCATTCGGAAATCCGCGGATCAAAGCTTCTTCGCAGCTCCCCACGGCTTATCGCAGCGTAGTACGTCCTTCATCGCCTCTCAGCGCCAAGGCATCCACCAAATGCCCTTAAGACACTTGATTGCTCTCATTATCAATGCCCATCGCACTCGGCGTGCGTACCGGCGCAACCTTGCGGTCGCTCCGGCGGGACACTGATTAGAAAGACCAGCTTGCGAGATCGATCCGACGGCAGGCGGTCAGGCCCAGCCGACATTTAAGCGTGACCGTACACCGCTTGGTCGGCAAGTTTCCTTGCCGGCAAGCCGACGCACGACCGCTCGGATCAATCCCCTCTTCACGATGTCAGACAACCCGCATCGCGCCTTCGGCGAAGCCGAACAACGCATGCGAATTCAAAAATCACGGACAAGCTTCATTTGCGCTTCGACGTTTATGAGCTTCGACGCTTGGCGTCACAGCTACGCCCCTAGAGCTTCGACGCTTAGCGCCAAGCCCGCGCTCCTAGAACCACGGCGCGACCGCATCGGCGCTTATCCCATCGGCCCGCCGTGACGAAACGTCGTCGGCGCCAAGTCTGTCGGCGCGAAGTCTGGTGGAGCCAGACGGGATCGAACCGACGACCTCCTGCTTGCAAAGCAGGCGCTCTCCCAACTGAGCTATGGCCCCTTCAGGTGTCGGGTTTCAGGTGTCAGGCGCCAGCGCACCACACCGGAAAGCTGACACTTGGCACCCGATACCTGACACCTGGTGGTGGGCCTGGGAAGATTTGAACTTCCGACCTCACGCTTATCAAGCGCGCGCTCTAACCAGCTGAGCTACAAGCCCATACCAGACGTCAGGTGTCAGGTATCGGGTGTCAGCGCAGCATCAAGCTGACACCTGATACCTGACACTTGGCACCTGAACATGGCACCTGAACCGAGCTCGTCCGCGAAGAAAGAGAAACGTAGACGGCGGCGTCCCGCCAGCAGGTGTCGGGCATCAGATATCAGGTGTCGAAACACCGAACCGATTTCCGCACCCATGTTGTTCTAAGCTCAAGTGTAGGCCGAGATCGCCAAGCTGACGCCTGGCACCCGATACCTGACACCTGAATCCTTAGAAAGGAGGTGATCCAGCCGCAGGTTCCCCTACGGCTACCTTGTTACGACTTCACCCCAGTCGCTGACCCTACCGTGGCCGGCTGCCTCCCTTGCGGGTTAGCGCACCGTCTTCAGGTAAAGCCAACTCCCATGGTGTGACGGGCGGTGTGTACAAGGCCCGGGAACGTATTCACCGCAGCGTGCTGATCTGCGATTACTAGCGATTCCAGCTTCATGGGGTCGAGTTGCAGACCCC
>DASZYN010000511.1:0-1692 GCA_035545435.1 Acidobacteriaceae bacterium
TCTGTATCATGCGTCCAGGAAGCAGCGGGAAGCCATCCTGCACCAGTTCCTGCGCGCCTGCATGGATGGTGATATGGAGGGTCTCCTGGGTCTGCTGGCCAACGATATCGTCGTCTATGCTGATAGCGGTGGCAAGGCTCCTGCGGCTCGCAATCCCGTCTCTGGCGCGGACAGGGTGGCGCGCTATCTCCTCGGTCTTGTGCGCAAAGCCCTGGAGGGTTCCCGTTTCCACGTAGCCCTCGTCAACGGTCAGCCCGGCATAATTCATTACGTGAATGGCGTGCCTTCCGCTGTTCTGACCCTGGATATGCTCGATGGGCAGATCCAGGAGATTGATGTGATCACTAATCCTGACAAATTGCAAGGAATCGCGGCCCTTAATTAAGGCCGCTACGTACCCTGCCCGGTTCCATCGCAGGTGTCCCGAACCGCCGGGCGGGTACGTAGCGTTTAACGGGTGGAGGTTTGTCAGTCGTCGAGGACTGCCAGCCGCAACTTGCTCAGGCGTGCTGGATCGGTGACTGCCTCGATCTCAACAATCTTGCCGTTTCTGATGGTGGGATAGAAAACGAGAAACAGATGTCCAAGCGGCGCCACGATGGCTGCCACAACTCCATCCACCAGGGCCGTGCGGGCGCCCTGAGCGCGTCCTGAGAACTGGCGGGCCACGGCTGGCGCGCCACGAACCTCTCTGGCCACACTTCTGGCCAGGACAGCGCCGTCATGCCGGAACACAACCTCCGGGTCGAGCATCGTGAGCAGCGCCTCAAAGTTCCCGGCGCGCGCGGCGGCCAGGAAGGCATCCACCACTGCTCGCTGGCGCGTGAGATCGGCAGGTCTGGCCATTTCCGCGCCCCGCACATGGCGGCGTGCGCGGCTGGCGAGCTGTCTGGTCGCCGTTTCCGAACGTTCCACGATAGGCGCGATCTCCTCGAAAGGCATAGCGAAGATATCGTGCAGCACGAAGGCAAGCCGCTCGGCGGGTGGGAGCGTGTCGAGAACGACCAGCAGAGCCAGCCCCACCGAGTCCGCCAGCAGCGCCTCCTGCTCCGGGTCGCTGCCCTTCTCGCGGCTCTCGATGGACTCCGGCACCGTTGCCTCCAGTGATTCCTCGCGCCGTGAGTTTCGTGAGCGTAACATATCGAGGCAAATGCGCGCCACCACCGTGGTCAGCCATCCTACCAGGTTTTCAATGCCGCTCGTATCGGAGCGGCTGAGGCGCAGCCACGACTCCTGTACGGCGTCGTCAGCTTCACTCAGCGAGCCGAGCATGCGGTAGGCTACAGCTTGCAGATGGGTCCGGTTGGCCTCGAATTGTTCTGCCAGCCATTCGTGTTCGTCCATCAATTCATCCCTTCGCTTTATTCGATCAGAGGCGCTATGGGGGTCTGATCTCATCAATGTGACGCGTGTACTCATCCGCCGGTCACATTTGTTCATTTCATTTCCTCATAGGACTGACGAGCAAAACCCGGTTGATGTGACAGACAGGGGCGGGTGGACATATGACCATTCACCAGATACGGCCTGATCCCGGCAGGCAGGCGCGTGCCCTTTTCCTCCAGCAACTCATCGGCAATGAGACGCGGGCAGTGAGTGCGCAGAGCCAGGGCAATCATTAAGCCTTTGCGGGCAGTGAGTTCAAACGCTCCTTTTTCCTGGCTCTACCGGGCCTTCAGCCAACCGCATGTT
>DASZYN010000512.1:0-6659 GCA_035545435.1 Acidobacteriaceae bacterium
AACCAGGTGTCACCCTCGCAGGTCGCGTCGGCGGCGTCACTCAGCCGTGCGACGTTTCCCGGCCGTCCCCGGCTGGGGATGACCATCAGCAGGTCTCTCATGCATACGGTCCTATCTGGCGCAGCCACGGGTACGACGGCAGCTCCGGCATCGGCCCCTGCACCGGGCTGCGGGCCATCTGGAAGTGGTCGTAGCTGGTGTTCTGGTAGTAGTACATCTCGCCCGGGATGAACACCTGGGTTTTCACCAAGCCGGTGGCCCGCACTGCGTCCGACCAGTCCCGGTCTGCCCGCCAGGCTCCCGCCCAGGCTTCCGGCAGGGCCAGCTCGCGCCGGATGGGGTTGAACTGGGCGATGTCCCGGCACAGCAGCTGCGGCCGGTCCTCCCAGCAGCCGAATTCCAGGTTGTGCTCGACCGGCCACTGGCGGGCGCCGTCCCGCGTCCACCGCACCCGGAACCCGACGTAGTCCGGCTCACTTTTCAGCGCCTCCAGCACCAGCGGGATGAAGTCCGGGGCGACTGAGTCGTCATCGTCAATGCTGGAGACGTAGTCCGCGTCCGACGCCTCAATCAGTGCCCGGGTCTTGTCGCCGTAGGGCACCTCAAGGTTGTCCCGGTACAGGATCATCCGCACGCTGGCGTCCATCTGCGCGTCCAGAGTCTCCAGCAGCGCCAGCAGCCGGGTGTGCCGGTGCGGGATCGACGTGGTGAGGATGTCCCAGGTGGTCACCGGAGGATCGGTTCCTTCAGCCGGACGGTGTCGCTCTCATAACCCGCTCCCGAGCGGGGGCCCCGGGTGAAGACCAGCACCTTCGTGTCCTGCAGTGCCTTCCAGGCATGGGGAACAGCCGCCGTCTCCTCCAGCATCTGGCCCGGCCACAGCTCCCGCTCCGCCAGGCTGCCGTCGATCAGCTTGGCGACCGCCAGCATGCGCCCGGAGACTACGTACGTCCACTGCGTGGTCTGCATGTGCACGTGGTTGCCCCGGACGGCGCCCTCGCGGGTGAAGATCTCAGTGATGCCGTCAATTGGCGCCCCCAGCAGGTCCTGGATCACCCCGCGCTCGTCCTCAAATCTGTCAGTCACCGATGACCTCCGGCTTCGGCAGCGGCACGATGAACTTCCCCCGGTAGCCGGCCGCCCGCAGCTTGGGGACGATGTAGTCCTTCATGTGCCAGGCGAACAGCAGCGCATAGGCGGGCTGGTGCCTGACCAGGTCCGCCTCGTCCACGACCGGGATATCAGTGCCCGGTATGAATGTGCCGATCTTGGCGCTGCCGGCTACCTCGCACACGTACGCGATGTACGGCGCGAGCCCGGCGAAGTGGATCAGCGGAGTCGCCCGGGTGGCAGCGCCGATCCCGTAGACCGCGTGGCCCTTCCCGGTGATCTCGCCCAGCAGCTCAGTCAGGTCCATCGCGGCCTCGGCGGCGTCTGACGTCCAGTCGTGGCGGGTGTCCCGGGCCCAGATCCGGAACGAGCCGCCGTGCATCCGGGTCTGCTCCACCCGGGTCACCCGCAGCCAGTGCTGCTCCAGCAGCCGCGACAGCGACGCAACCGTGTAGTACCGCAGGTGCTCGTGGTAGATGGTGTCGATCTGCAGCCCATCGGTGATGCTGTAAAAGTCATGGTTCTCGGTGACGAACTGCCCGCCCGGGGCCAGCAGCTGGGTCACGCCGTCGAGGAAGTCGTGCACGTCCGGCACGTGAGCCAGCACATTCATCGCGGTGACGTACCGGGCCCTGCCGATTGCCCCGTCTCCCGCTATGCGGCGGGCAAGCTCACTGGTGAACGGAGCCTGGAACTTGATGACCTGGTCCGGGGCCTTCAGGATCTGGTCTGTCGGCTCAACAGCCACGAGTGTCAGGTCCTGCCACCGGGTGAAGTTGGCCAGGAACGTGCCGTCGTTGGCCCCGATGTCAACGATCAGCGAGCCCTCCGGCAGGTCCATCCGCATGTTGTGCGCCAGCATCGTGTAGTGGTGCCGCAGGGCTTCGGAGTTGCCTGTCGAGTACGGGTGGTCCGCCTGGAACATCACGGCCGGGTCAGCCTGGTAACTGAGCTGCACCAGGAAGCAGTCCAGGCACTGGATCAGCACCAGGGGGTAGCGCTCACCGTTGCTGTTCTCTGCCAGCGGCTGCACGCCCATGTCGAACAGCGGGTGCAGCTCCTGGCCCCCGCAGCCCTGGCACTCGGTCGTCTCTTTACCGCTCATTGACTCGGTACCAGTGCACAGTTGGGCCGATGCCATGCGGGAAGTCCACCTTGGGCAGGCCGGCCAGGGCAGTGATCTTGGCGGTGTCCGGCAGGCGGCGGGGCGGGGAGCCCTTGGGCAGGGTGCCGGGAACGACCTTGATCTCCCGGTTGTAGCAGGCGGCGACCGAGTGCGCGACGTCAGCGATGGTGCGCTCGTCCATCGTGCCCACGTGGTAAATCCCACCGGGAGCAGCCGGGTGTGTCAGCCGGGCAAGCTGGTCCGTGCAGTCATCGATGTAGCAGAACGACCGCGTCTCCTCGCCCGTGCCCTGAATGGGGAAGTCGATGATGCCTTCCGGCTGCTCCCGGGTCAGCCGGTTCATCCGCTCGCAGAACTCCGGGATGACGTGCTCCCAGCCCATGTCCGGGCCGTAGATGTTGTGCGGGCGGGCGATGACCACCCGGTCCAGTACCCCGGTGCGCTGCCAGGCCAGGGCCATCAGCTCGCAGGCGATCTTGCCGCCGCCGTAGGAGTAGCGCGGGTTGAGCACGTCCGGGACAGTCAGCGGGATGTCCTCCGGCGTGGGCACCACCGTGGCAACCTGGTACGCCTCACTGGACGACACCAGCAGCAGGTCCGCGCACCCGGTGACCTCGCAGGCGTGCAGCACATTGAGCATGCCCCGCACGGCCGTCTCCAGCACCTGCCGGGGCTCGGCGTAGAACGTCTGGGTGCCCTGGAGGTAGGCAAGGTGGGCGACCCCGTCGCAGCCGTGCATCGCGCCGGTTACGTCGGAGGTGATGTTCACGTCCCCGGCGATGACCTCGCAGTTCACCCCGGACAGGCGGTACGGCTTGCCCCGGGACATGTTGTCCAGCACCACAACCTCGTGGCCCTCGCGGGCAAGCTTCTTCACCAGGGCTGAGCCGACGAACCCGGCGCCCCCCGTTACCAGGTACCGCATCAGCCCTTGAACTCCCATCCGACCGGGAACAGCATCTTGTAAGCGTTAACCCACTCATTATAGTGAAGCTCAATAGTGTTCAGGCGTGCCTTTTCCTTCGCGTTCTCACCCATTTGCTTACGCAGGACGTCATCTTTCGCAAGAGCCGTCAGGTACGTCAGCCATTCATGGTCTGTCTTCGCAATGAAGCCGTCCACACCATGGTCGATGAACCGGGTGTACGGCTCAACGTCGCTGGCCACGACGGGGATGCCCCGGCTGAAGTACTCCAGCGCCTTGACCGCGCTCTTGGACCGGCTGAAGGTGGTCGACAGCAGCGGGCAGATGCCGATGTCGAAGTCAATCGAGCGGTAGTACAGCTCCGGGTGGTCCACGACGTGTATCCACGGGGTGTGGAAGGACCGTTCCGGCGGGCACTTGAACGAGGAGCGGTAGTCCACCCCGTTGATGTGCAGCTCCCAGTCCGGGAACCGCTTCATGAACCGCCGCACAGCCGGGGTTGCCGTGTGGATGTCCCGGGCGTGAGAGGCGCCGCCCATCCAGCCGAGCCGCTTCGGCCGGTCTTCGGTGTCCCGGGGCAGGCTCAGCACCCACTCCGGGATGTAGTTCGGCAGCACCTCGACCGGAACGCGGGGGCACATCTCGCGGAAGCGGTCGCCCAGGTGCGGGGTGGTCGTGGTGATCAGGCTGGCCGTGCGGCAGTAGCGCAGCGTCGCCTCGCGGATCGTGGTGCCCTCTTTGTAGGTCTGCCAGGCCGCGAAGTTCTCCGGCGTGATGCTGAAAACGTCGTCGTCGTTCTCGTAGACCGTGCGGCGGGTGATGCTGCTGCCCCAGCGGCGCCACAGGCCCAGTCCCTCATACGAGCTGGAGCGCTGGGCGATGACAACGTCATGCTCCTCGGCGTCCGCGACCTTGACCATCGGGTGAGGATTTTCCGAAACCGGGTGACCGCCGCGCCGGAACGTCACGCTGACATCAGGGGAAAACTTGTCCACCGCCTGCAGCGGAACGTACATCCGGTACCAGGCGCAGCCTGTGCCCCCGTCGTCCGAGGCCAGGATCTTCACTCGGTGACCGCCGCAATCCAGTACTCGCGGACGGCAGGTGTCAGCCGTTCCCAGGTCCCGGACTGCGCGAGACCCGTCGCCCGCGCCGCCGCATCGCAGTAGCGGCCGTACGCCGCCTTCGCCCGGTCCTCCAGGTTGTCAACCACGATCATGCCCAGCTCGTGCCAGAACTGGAGAGCCTCGTCCCGGGAAAGCTCAAGGGTGACTCTTACCCGGTCGTTACTCCCCGGCTTCCGGGAGGCGCTGAGTGCCACTGAGATGTTCCTTTATCTGTTCGTGCCTCGTGTCTACGTGGTCAGCCGTCAGGCCACTGGTGAAAAAAGAGAACACAGCAGCGAACAAAGGCACCACGGTGAGCATCATAACGGCGGACAGCACATAGGAGAAGCCGTTGTCAGGCGGGATGTCACACCCGACGGTTGTCGCCGTCGCGACAGCGCAGTACATCCCGTGCAGAATGTGAATGCGCTCCGCCAGGCCGTACAGGACACCGAGCGCCACGTCGAGGACCGCCGTCACCACGAGGACGGCGGCAGCACGGCGGTGATGCAGGTTCATCTGTCCCGCAGCACCTCGGCCAGTGAGGCGAGAGTGGCCTCGATGGACTGCAGGATCTCGTTCTCCGTGCGCTCCGGGCGCGCCTCAGACTCGTGGATACTGCACCAGGGCGTGCCGTTCACCTTGTGCTTCCCGGTGCGCCAGCACCAGCGGTGATGACAGTTGACATGCTTCCAGGCACCGCTGACCAGTGACAGCAGCGTCAGCACTGTCAGGGCGGGGACAAACCCGGACTCCAGCTGATAGGTCCAGGGCGTCCCCTGCGGCACCGGCCAGATCCCCAGGGCGAACCGCAGCCCGAACGGATGGGCGATCCCGGAGTAGAGGAAGATGCCTGCGAGCGTCGCAGTGAGCGCAGCAAACAGCTTCACCCTGTCTCCCGCAAGGTAAGCCGGCTGTCCCGCCGTGCTCCCAAGGGGTCCGCCTGGAGCACGGCGGGACAGTTAGCGTTAGTTTACATTAATCACGTCTGGCGCCACGGTCCCGGGCCGTCCGGGAAGTGGCCGGTCGAGTGGTCCCAGTCGTGCTCGGTAACCGGGCCGCTCATGTGGTCGATGCTCGGCCAGTTGCCGCCGATGTTGTTCTCGTGGCCGTGCCGGGCGTCGGTCGCGTTGTAGTTGACCGGGTGCCGGACCGCGTCGCCGCCGGTGACGTGGTGCTGGGTCACCTGGCCCTCTTCGCGGCCAGCGGTCTTGCCGTCAGTCGTCGCCTTGTGGATCGGGCCCCAGGAGTCGGGCCAGGACAGTGAGTCGGCCATTACTTCAGCTTCTTCCAGCTGGTCTCGGACATGGAGAACGACGAGGACGCCTTGACGGTCCTGTCCTTGGTGTTGCTGACCGGGGGGACGTCAAGCTCCGGCCGGGAATGGGTCGGAATCCCCTGGGTCGCCTCGGACTCACTGCCTTCCGGCGAGAACGGCGGGTTCACGCTGACGGTGTTGCCCGCGTGCATGGAAGAGTCACCCATCAGACCCTTCACCAGGCTGCTCAGGTCCTGCACCGGCCACCTCCTCTTGCTGTGCTGACGGGGTGAGGCTGAAGCCAGCGGGGGCCTGCGGCAGCTCGTCACTGTGCCCGGCCCCGAACGCCCCGGCCAGCGGCACGTCCGGCCACCTGACCCCCGACTGGTCCTTCACGGTCAGTCCCTGTGGTGAGTGCGGACCCGGCCCTGGCCCATGCCGGTCGAGGTGGGCCGGTTGTTCTGCAGAATCGGCAGCTGCGGGCCGCCGGAGTAGCCGGCGTCGTTGGCCTGGGTCCAGTCGCCCTCGCCGTCAACCTGGCCCTGGACCGACACCGAGCGGTTCACGCCGCCCAGGAAGCCGAACGGGTCGGTGTAGGTGACGGTCTCGCCCCGGACACCGTTGCGGGCGCCGTCGCTGCCGGGCATGCCGGTGTTCGTCAGCTGGGAGCCGGTAACCCCCGCCAGACCCGGGTCGAGCTGGCCCGCCTGGATCGTCGGAAGGTTCGCAGGGGCCGAGCCGCCCCTGGTGCCGGGAGCCCCGGTGCTGTAGTTCTGGCTGAACCCGCCGACAATCTCGCTAGGGGTCTGGCCAAGCTCGTTGGTCGGGTCGACACCCGGCTCATTGCGGCCGTTGTACTTCCGGGCCGGGGACTGCCGCGCCGGACGGCCGATCCGCCCCGCGTTAACGCCGTCAGGCACGCCTGCCATAGTGAACTCCTCTGGTTGCCGCTAACACCAGTGTAGAGACCTAGAGCCGCTCTCCATAGCGCCCCATCAGCTCGTTCTTGGTCATTCCCGCAGCTTCCTGAGGGTCAGCGCCGTTGTGCACCGCCCAGGTGATCCAGTCGGCCTTGGATTCGTTGGCGTACGGGCGCCGCACCGGGGCTTCCGCCGTCTCCGGCACCTGCTGGCC
>DASZYN010000513.1:0-2007 GCA_035545435.1 Acidobacteriaceae bacterium
GGTTCGAGGATGGCCCGCTGCTCGGCAACCTTCTCCTCAAACGACAGGCCGACCATCCAGGAGTAATGACGTGCCAGCAGATTGCGATAGTGGTCTTCAACCGTCGGCATGGCGTCATTGTAGACGCGCCGTCCCCCACCCGCCTTACTGGTACCGCAGCCACTTCCATGTCCCGCCGTCTAGCTGGAACAGCGAGTGCCCCTCATGCCGCGATCCCTGGCTCAGCACCTTCTGCACTTCGGCCGGAAGCCCCGAGAAGTCATACTCCCACGTGTAGCCCACCAGCCGCTGCGTGTGGTCCTCCGTCGGATCGACAATCCCGCTGATCTCCACGATGTGCCAGTGGAAGGCGCGGCCCACCTTCAGGTACACGCCGGGATTCTGATCGGAGATTCCCGCCGGAAAAATTCCCTGGCACGCCGCAAACTGGTGACGCAGCACCCGCTTGTCCCCAGGATTCGGGAGACAGGGCTGGTTCGTCTCAATCTGAAGAGAGGCGAGCAGGTCGGGACTGAGCGCTGTGAGCGCATGAGCCTGTTCCTGGCTCAGCGTGAAGTCGCTCGCATTCGTGGCCGCACCCTGCTGATCGAGCATGGCTTTTGCCGCATCCGGTGTCAGTTCCTGACCGCTCGCCAGGGCTGCGCCGGTCAAAACAAGAAGACCAAGGGCCCAACGAAAGATCCTGATTCCGTCCACAGGAATCTCCTTTGCGTTGTTGGGTGTAGTGACGAAGTGGACTTATCGTACGACGAAACGAGGCCGTCGCGACCGAAGAAACGAAGCGCTATCAAAAAAAGAGTGAAGGACAGAAAGAAAATTTATCGGGCAAAGAAATGGGCCAGCTCGGGACTCGAAACATGGCGCCGAAGGCGCGCCCGCCGCGACGGCCACTCGCTCACCCTCGTGACGGGTGCACCTTCAGAATCTCTCTCCCGATCACCATGCGCTGAATCTCGCTCGTCCCCTCGCCGATGGTGCACAGCTTCACATCGCGATAGAACTTCTCCACCGGGTAGTCCTTGATGAACCCATACCCGCCGTGCAGCTGGACCGCCTCATTGCAGATCCGCACCGCCACCTCCGACGCGTACAGCTTCGCCATCGCCGATTCCTGCGTGACACGCTTGCCCGCGTCCTTCAGCACCGCCGCCCGCAGCGTCAGCAGCCGCGCCGCATCCAGTTCCGTCGCCATGTCCGCCAGCTTCCACTGGATCCCCTGAAACTCCGCAATCGCCTTCCCAAACTGCTTGCGCTGCTTCACGTACTTCACGCTCGCATCGAGCGCGCCCTTTCCAATCCCCAGCGACAGAGCCGCAATCGAGATTCGCCCGCCGTCGAGCGTCCTCATCGCGTCCACGAACCCCTCGCCCTCCTGCCCCAGCAGATTCTCCGCCGGAATCGCGCAGTCTTCAAAGATCAACTCACTCGTATCCGAAGCCCGCAGGCCCAGCTTGTTTTCCTTCTTGCCCGCACGAAACCCCGGCGTGCCCTTCTCCACGATGAACGCCGACAGCCCGTGCGTTCCTTCCTCCTTATTCGTCACCGCAATAATCACCGACACATCCGCATAGTGCCCGTTCGTGATGAACGTCTTCGTGCCGTTCAGCACATAGTGATCGCCCTTCCGCACCGCCGTCGTCCGCGCCGCCGACGCATCCGACCCCGACCCCGGCTCCGTCAATCCCCACGCGCCCAGGTGCTCTCCCGTCGTCAGCTTCGGCAGGTACTTCTTCTTCTGCGCTTCCGAACCCGCCAGGAAGATATGGTTCGTGCACAGCGAGTTGTGCGCTGCCACAATGATCCCGATCGACCCGTCCACCGCCGACAGTTCCTCGATCGCCAGCATGTAGTCGACATACCCCAGCCCTGCGCCGCCGTATTCCGTCGGAAAAATCACCCCCAGCAGTCCCATCCGCCCGAGCTGCTTCACGACCTCCATCGGGAACTCCGAGGCTTCATCCCAGCGCAGCACGTTCGGTGCAATCTCGCGTGCAGCGAAATCGCGAA
>DASZYN010000514.1:0-3251 GCA_035545435.1 Acidobacteriaceae bacterium
AATCTCCACTGGCCCGACTTCGATCTGAAGAAAGTCATCGAGTCGAAGATGAACCTCCCGGTCAAAATGGAAAATGCCGCAACCGCCGCACTACTGGCGGAACTGACGTTCTCGCGCATGGACGGCACCCGCGATGCTGTGCTCGTCACCATTTCGGAAGGCGTCGGCACGGGCGTTTTCGCCAACGGGCAACTCATCACCGGCAACCACGGTCTCGCCGGTGAATTCGGTCACATCCTCGTCGATCCCACAGGGCCACGCTGCGCGTGCGGCCAGAACGGATGCTGGGAGACCTTCTCCTCCTGTACCGCCGCGTTGCGCGACTACCGGGAACTCGAGCCCAAAGCCCGCGCGATTGACTACCCCGAGCTGCTCAATCTCGCCGAGGAGGGCAATCCGCATGCGGTGCAGGTTCTTGAGAAGCAAGCCCTCTGGATTGGCCGCGGATTGCGCATGATCATGGCTGCCCTCTCGCCCAGCACGATTCTGATCACCGGCGAAGTCTCGCCTGCCTGGCATCGAGTCGGTCCCATTATCGAGAAAGAGGCCGCCCGGCTCGCTCTGGCCGGAACGCCGCCCGTCATTCGTCCCGGTCATGAGGGCGAGGTCGCGCGTCTTCGTGGCGCGGCCGCCCTTGTTTTCCAGCGCGGAATTCCGCAGGAGAAGGGGATGCCGGCGGCAATATCCGGCAGAGCGTAAACCGGCACCGGGCCGGTCCGGGTCTCGTTCAGCACAATTCGTTCAGAACGCGAACAAAAGAGGCCGGGTTCTGCGACAATGACCCTTCTGTCGCTCCCGACATGACCGACACTCTCTACCATCGCCGCTCTGTGCTCGTCTCCACCACCGTTTTCGCGGTCCTGCTCGCGGCTGTCTCGCTGCACGCTGAAGACGGCTCCCAGGGCTGGCTCCGCTACGCGCCACCGGTATGCAGCAACATCCCGGCGAGCTACGAGAAGATGCCTGCGGCTCTCGTGAATCTCGACACCTCGCCGCAATCCGCCTTCGCGCACAACGAAATCCTCCGCGGTATTCGCTCCATGTTTGCCCGCACCCTGCGCATCGAAACCAAACTCCCCACCTATGACGATGCCTGGGTCCTCGGCACCACGGCCGAAATCCGCGCCACCTTTCCCGAGTACCGCGTCATCGCGCCCGGCCCCGAAGGTTTCTCCATCTCCATCCTCACGGCTCACGGCCATCAATACTGGATCATTGCCGGCGCTGATGCTCGCGGCATTCTCTACGGCGCCTTCCACGTCCTCTCGGGCATCGCGCGCGGCGTTAGTTTCGCATCGATGCAGGGCACGGAATCGCCCGCCGCCCCGGTTCGCTGGGTCAATCAGTGGGACAACCTCAATGGGACCATCGAGCGCGGCTACGGTGGCCGATCCATCTTCTTCGACAATGGCCAGATTCGCTCCAACCTCACCCGCGCCGGTGAGTACGCGCGTCTGCTGGCCTCGATCGGAATCAACGGCTGCACCATCAACAACGTCAACGCCGATCCGAAACTGCTCACGCCGGAGATGATCCACGAGGTCGCGCGCATCGCCGACGTCTTCCGCCCGTGGGGCGTACGGCTTTCCATGTCCGTCCCCATCGATGCGCCGCAGGTTCTCGGGGGCCTCGACACCTTCGATCCGGGCGATCCCAAGGTCGCCGCCTGGTGGCGCGCGAAATTCGATGAAGTCTATGCCGCCATCCCCGACTTCGGCGGGATCGAGGTCAAGGCCGATTCCGAAGGCCAACCCGGCCCTTCAAAATACGGACGCACCCCTGTCGACGCAGCCAATATGTTCGCCGCCGCGCTCAAACCCCACGGCGGCATCGTCGTCTATCGCGCCTTCGTCTACAACCACCACCTCGACTGGAACGACGCTAAAGCAGATCGCGCGCGCGCCGCGTACGACATCTTCCATCCGCTCGACGGAAAATTCTCCGACAACGTTATCGTGCAGATCAAGAACGGCCCTATCGACTTCCAGGTGCGCGAGCCCGTCTCGCCGCTCTTCGCTGGTCTGCACGACACCAACGAAGCCATCGAGTTGCAGATCACGCAGGAATATTTTGGCCAGGCACACCATCTCGTCTTCCTTCCGACACAGTGGAAGGAGGCCCTCGACTTCGATCTCCATGCCGAAAATCGCTCCACTCCGGTCAAAGACATAATCGACGGCAAATCCTTTCATCGTCCGCTCGGCGGCTACGTCGGCGTTGCCAACGTAGGAATGGACACGAACTGGATGGGCCACCCCATGTCGATGGCCAATCTCTACGGCTACGGACGGCTCGCCTGGAATCCCAACACGACCGCAGAAAGCATTGCCCAGGACTGGACGCGCCTGACGTTCTCCAACGACCCGAAGGTCGTCTCCACCGTCACGCGAATGCTGCTCACCTCCTGGCCCATCTACGAGCACTACACCGGCCCGCTCGGCCTGCAGACCCTGACCAACATCACCGGACCCCACTACGGCCCCGCGCCGCAGTCGCAGGAGCACAACGGCTGGGGCCAGTGGATTCGCGCAGACGGCCCGGACGCGAAAACGGGGGGTGTCGGCATGGACCGCACGA
This sequence comes from Acidobacteriaceae bacterium, assembly GCA_035545435.1. Classification (GTDB taxonomy): domain Bacteria; phylum Acidobacteriota; class Terriglobia; order Terriglobales; family Acidobacteriaceae; genus Palsa-343. The sequence continues at coordinate 2,578 of DASZYN010000514.1, forward strand.
AAACCGGTACCGGCTACATCGATCAGTACCCACCCGCCATCGCCGCAATGTACACGTCGCTGAAAACCTGCCCCGACGATCTGCTCCTCTTCATGCATCACGTGCCGTACACGTACAAGCTGCACACCGGCAAGACCGTCATTCAGACTATCTACGACGATCATTACCTCGGCGCACAGGAGGCCGCTGGTTTCGTTACACAATGGAAATCGCTCGACGGCCTCATCGATCCCGAGCGCTATGACAAAGTGCTTGGTCTGCTCGAATACCAGGCCGGCCACGCCATCGTCTGGCGCGATGCCGTCGACCGCTGGTTCGAAAAGATGTCCGGCATCGCTGACGATCAGCGCCGCATCGATCACGATCCCAATCGCATCACAGCATCGCAAATGCAGCTCGACGGCTACACACCCGTCGATGTCGATCCCTGGGAGACGGCCTCCGGCGGCAAAGCGTACGTTTGCAATCGGCCGCAGGGATGCTCAGCTTCCGTGCGCGTCGATCGCTCTGCAGGTTGGTACAGTGTTGCCGTGCAATATTTCGACTATCGCCGCGGCGCATCCAGCCTGGCGCTGAAACTCAATCAGCAGCCGATCGCCACATGGACCGCAGACAATAGTCTTCCCGGCGAAGCGTCCAACGGCGACACATCGACCCGCTTCACTCTGCATGGC
>DASZYN010000515.1:0-1889 GCA_035545435.1 Acidobacteriaceae bacterium
ACATCTCCGTGCTGGCAATTGATGGGACAAATACCCTGATTCAGGTACGTGGCCGGGTTGTCGCTCTCGGTCTCCGACAAGGTCAGCCGATTCGAAGGTGTGATGTCGTAGTCGAGGCGTCCGAAGAACTTCGTGAATGGATTCGTGCCGGGCGTGTTGTAGAAGTAGTTGTTCTGCGTGATGCCGCCGCTGACTTGTCCGGCGGTGTTCGCCTTCGGATAGAAGGCCTGCGTCGCTTTGGAAACCTGGTCCATCAGAGCAGCGGGAATCGCGTTGGTTCCATACTCCGATTTGAAGGTCTTGCGGATGACGCACGGGCAGGTCTGGGTATAGGCGCCGAACGACGTCGTGTAGGTGTAGGTTCCGGTCTGCTGGATGGTCTGCGTCGTGGGATCGTACAGATCGGGCAGGCCGCTTCCGCTGAAGTCGCCGGAAAGAAATGCCTGTGTAGGAACGGTGATGAAGCCGTTGGAAGCTCCGCCGTTGTTGATGGTCTTGTCGTAGTCGAAGAAGAAGAACATCTTCTTGCGCAGGACGGGGCCGCCAACGTTAAAGCCGAAGTTGTTGTAGCGGAGGAACGGGACTGTGGCATCCTGGCCAAAGGCATAGGGCGCCGCATTCAGGGCGTTGTTCTGGAAGTACTCGTAACCGGCGCCGTGGAACTGGTCGGTGCCGCCTTTGGTGATCTGGTTGTAGACGACATCGCCGACGCCGTACTGCGCCGAAAATGCAGTGGCGCTGATCTTGACCTCCGACGTCGTTTCGAAGATGGTGACATCGGCGTTCTGGCTCATGGGCAGCGTCGTCGTGGCGCCGTCGGCCAGGACCGTCTCGAAGGGCAGGTTTCCGTTCACTGCAGTCTGGCCCGCATTGGGCTGCACCGCGCTGCTGGAGTTCTCGGGGGCTCCTGCCGCGCCTGGCTGCAACCAGATGAAATTCTGCCAGTCCGCGCCCACCTGGGGCAGCTTCTCCATCGTCTTCAGGCTCAGGGTCTGTTCCTGCGCTCCGCTTTCGGTATCCAGCAGCGGGACGTCCGTGTGGACTTCAATTTTGACTTCCTGATTGCCCACCTCGAGCTGCACGCTGATGCCATCGACGCCGACCTCGAGAAGGATGGGGCCACGAACGAGGGTCTTGAAACCGGACTTGCTGAAGGTCAGCAGGTAGTGATCGGGGACGATGGATCCCGTGTCGTACAGACCGGCGCCATCGGTTGTGAAGGTGCGAGTGGTCCCCTTGTCAACGTCCTGAATGGTGACGGTGACCCCTGGGATAACCGCTCCGGTTGCGTCCGTTACAGTGCCGCGAATATCGCCCGAGTTCGTGTTCTGCGCGAAACAGAATGCGCTCGTGAACAGAACCGCGATCGTCAGAGCAGCACGAATGCGTTTCAACATACTGTCCTCCTGTGAAAGTGCTTCTCGTTCTTGCTGTTCGCCGGTCGCGAGTCGCGCCGGCTGTTTTCTGAGCGGGCTGCTAAAAGCTGTGGGCCGGGATAGAACGCTCTCAGAATCGCCGTTTGTTTCCAGACAACCGTTTGTTTACAGGGATGCAGTCCCGGGCCGGCATTCATGAGACCAAAATGGAAGTGGCGTTGTCAAGGTTACTTTATGATTTTTTCTTCAAGACAAACGTTTTGTCTTGAATTGGCCGGCGCGCGTGACGAATTCCGGAAGCGCGGACCCGATGGGGCTGGTTGGGAAAAGGATCTGGCCGGAAGCTCCGAAATGCGGAAACACCCGGAGTTTCAACACTCCACACCTGTTCCGGTGCCGCGCCTGCTACGGCAGAACACGCGAGAGGATCTTCCGCGACGGGAAGCCGTTGCTATCCATATACGCCCCCGGCGGCTTTTCCGACGCAGTTGCGCAGTTCTGGCTGATTGGGAG
>DASZYN010000516.1:0-2264 GCA_035545435.1 Acidobacteriaceae bacterium
AGGACAAGGGTGGTTTCGCCCGGGCGGAACTCCAGTCCATCTTCGAGGCCAGTCCCGCACGCGTGCCGCCGCCTTGTCCTTACTTTGGCCGCTGCGGAGGTTGCCACTATCAGCACGCCGCCTACCCTGCGCAAGTTGAAATGAAGCTGACCATCCTCCGCGAATCGCTCGAACGCGCTCATCTCCGCGACATCCCCGGGATTCAACCCATCACCGCTGAGCCGTTCGGCTATCGCAACCGCGTACGCCTTCACGTTCAGAGGAATCCTTTCTCTCTCTGCTACAAATTCAGGAACTCCCATGACAATCTGCCCGTTGACGCCTGCCCGATTGCAGCACCAATCCTCGAGCGCGCCGTTCAGACTCTGAATCGCGATACCACGGCCGCGCCTTTTGCCGCATTTGTAACTGAGGTGGAGTTCTTCACGGATCCCGCGGAATCCGCCCTGCTCATATCCCTTTGGGCAGACCGCCCCCCGAACGCTGCGAAGCAATTGGCCGAGAAGACGTATTTGTCGCTCCGGCAAATGTTCCCTGAAGTCCAGGGGGTTGGCTTGTTCGCGGCGGAAAAGCGCCGACCCACAAACCGTCTTCTTGCTCACGCGGGCTCCGACTCTCTTTTTTATGCGGCTGCCAAAGCCTCCTATCGGGTCAGTCTCGGGTCGTTCTTCCAGGTCAATCGCTTTCTGATCGAATCCCTGGTTCTCCTGGTCACCGAAGGCGAAACCGGCTCCGTGGCGTGGGACCTGTATGCCGGCGTTGGACTGTTCTCCGCCACCCTGGCGCGGTCTTTTTCCAGTGTGACAGCCGTCGAATCGTCGCCCTCCGCCGTGCGCGACCTCCGCGAAAATCTGCGAAACACAAAGCACCGGATCGTTGCCGCCGAAACCGCAGCCTTTCTTCGTCAGACTGAGACGCAGCGCGGTCCCTGCCCGGACCTCGTCGTGGTCGATCCACCCCGTGCGGGCCTGGGTCCCGAGGTCACAAAAGCTCTGGGAAAACTCCGGCCGCGCAAGATTACCTACGTTTCCTGTGATCCGGCCACACTCAGTCGCGACCTCGCTGCGCTCGTACAATTTGGCTATCGCCTCAATCAGATACATCTGCTGGACCTGTTCCCGCAGACCTTTCATCTCGAGAGCGTGGTACACCTCTCGCTGGACTGAACTTCCCCCGAGGCGTGCTTTCCGATGGCCGCCTCCCTCGCCATTCCGGAATCCGCAGTCCGCACGGGCGGGGCTCACCCCAGAACCCCGCACGCTCGATTCGCAATCCTCGCGGCGCCCATGTTGTTCATTGCCGTCTTCTTCGCCGGCGGTACCACGCTCTCGTGCCAGTTCTGGCTCCTCCCTTCTCATCTGCTGGCCGCCCTCCTGCTTCTCTTTCCTGTAACGGCGGTCTCCGCCCTTGTTGCACCGCGAATCGCCCCGATCGCCGCTGCTTTCCTGGGCGTTCTTCTTGGTCTCTTCTGCGCCGAGGTGCAGCCGCATCTGCCTGCTTCGACGCCATTGGAGGACATTGCCTTTTCCACTCCAGCTTCCACTCCGGCGGTCCGGCACGCGCGCATCGCGACAACCCACGTTGTCTTCGGCGACGTGATTCGCACCACGGCCATCCGCCGGATTGATACCTATGCTCCTTATTCCGACGTTCTGCGTCATGAGCGCAGCCAGCAAATCGATCTGCGTGTCGCCACCGTCGACGGCAGCCCTCTTCCCGCCCCCGAGGGACTCCGCCTCACCCTCTACGCTCCCGCGGATGCGTCATTCCCACAAATCGCCTGTGGAGCACTCTTCATGGGGTCGGCTGCGCTGCATACCGAGGAGAGGTTCCTTGATCCCGACGTATGGGACGCTTCCAGGTGGCTTCGTCAGCAGGGAATTGCCGCACTGGGGAGCGCCCATGCCGATCAGGCGACCATCACCCCTGCCAGACACCGTCCCGAGTTGATCTGCCGTATTCGGTCATTCCAGCAGGCCGCCAGCGAACGCCTCGTCAGCCTCGCCGACGCGCCAGGCATGAACCGTTTCCCCGCATATCTTCGGGTTTCCCACGATGATGCTGTGATGCTCACCGCGATGCTCACGGGGGATCGCACCCTTCTCAGCCATCGACTGCGCGTCGGCTTCGAGCGCACCGGCTCGTTTCACCTGCTGGTCGTTTCCGGCATGCACCTGGCCATTTTTTCTGGCCTCGTTTTCTTTGGCGCCCGGCGAGTTCGTCTTCCGCGCCTCCCGGCGTCTCTTGTGACCATCGGCCTTTCC
>DASZYN010000517.1:0-10958 GCA_035545435.1 Acidobacteriaceae bacterium
GTTCCAGTCTGGTGGGGCAATCGTCTTCTGTTTCTTGCTGTCGCAGGAACGGCGGCAGCAGTCTGGAAATGGCGGAAGAAATGTCTCGCGCCCTTTCTGCTGCTGTGGCTGCCGCTCCCGTTCTACGCGTACTCCGTTGCCTACGGATCTGTGCCCATCTTCATTCCGCTGTGGTGGCCGCACTCTTTCTACAACACGCGCTACGGCATGGAAATGCTGCCCATCTTCGCGCTTTCGCTCGGCTTCCTCGCCGCATTTCTTATCGACACCACAGAAAAACGCTGGCCCCGTTACGCCCCGCTGATCCTGCTCGCCGGTATCGTCCTGATCGTCCTCGATTGCTCTGCCCTCATCCGCTCTACGCCGCTGGTCCTCCAGGAGGCGATCGCCAACTCCCGGACTCGCATTCCTTTCGAACAGGCTTACGCCCGTGCCCTCGAACAATTGCCGCCGCAAGGCAGGATCCTGGTCTGGACCTCGGACCACGTCGGCGCCTTCGAGCGCGCCGGGATTCCGCTGCGCCGTACCATCAACGAAACCGACTACTACCAGTGGAAACCGGCCCTCAAACGCCCGGCTCAATCGGCGCCATTTGTCATAGCAGCGGATCACGATGCTGTGGCGCAAGCCGTGGCCGAGCATCCAGAAGGACTCACGCTGCTCAATATCGTGTGCTCAACGGATCAACCCTGCGTTCGTTTCTACCGTTCAAATGCACCCACGTCCGGTGATAGGATCAGGCCGAAGTGATCCTTGCAACCGACAACATCCACTCGCGCCATCCGGAGATTCCGTGATGCGCTTTGCGAAGGCGCATGCCTGCGGCAATGACTTCCTTATTGTCGAGGGTCCCGCAGATGCCACCCTGGCAAAGCGTCTCTGCGAACGGCACACGGGTATTGGCGCCGATGGTGTTGAGTTTCTTGAGACGACCAGTCCGCAAAGCGGCCGCATCCGTTTGGTGAACGCCGACGGCTCCATTGCGGAGATTTCCGGCAACGGCACGCGCTGCGCCGCCGCATGGATCGCGCACCAGTCCGGCTCCGGACCGGGGGCGATCATCAACATCGATACCGATGCAGGCCCTCGCGCCTGCACCATCGTGAGCGCGAACCAGAACGAATACGAGATTGCCGCGGGCATGGGCGTGCCCGATGTTCGCCCGACCCAGCTTACGCTCTCCGACAAAACCATCGTTCACGGAGTTCAGGTATCGATGGGGAACCCACACTTCGTCGTCGTGGTGCACGATGAAAATTTTCGGGCACACGCACGCGGCTGGACTGAACTGGGCCGCGAGATTTGCTTTCATCCGCAATTTCCTCAGCAGACGAACGTCGAATTCGTACGCATGATCCGGGGTGACGAAGTCGAGATTCGCATCTTTGAGCGCGGGGTCGGCCCGACAACATCCTCCGGTACCGGAACCTGCGCCAGCGCGGCAGCCATCCTTGCGCACTGTGGGGGCAGGTCGCCGCTGGTCGTGCATGCGCCAGGGGGTTCCCAGAAGGTGGAATGGACAGGCGCGACTGCAGAGATGATCCTGACGGGTCCGGCGATTCTGGTCGCCGCAGGAGAGGTGGTTCTTGCCTGATCGATTCCTGAAACCCGCTGCGGTTGCGCCGGGTGCGCGCATCGCCGTCGTTTCCCTTGCCAGCAGTGCCCGCGCCGACCGCATCACACGCGGCATGGATTGTCTCCGTGCTCTGGGTTATGACGTGGTTGCCTCCGAGCACGCCTTCGGCAAACACCCTCCCTATTTTTCCGGCTCTGTCGAAGACCGCCTCGCGGATCTCCACAATGCCTTCGCGGATCCATCTGTGTCCGCCATCATTTGCACTCGTGGTGGCTACGGATCGAACTATCTTCTGGACGGGCTCGATCTGGATCTGATCCGTTCGCATCCCAAGCCTTTATTCGCGTACAGCGATATGACCGCGATGCAGACCTGGATTCTCGATCAAACCCGTCTTGTCTCGTTTCATGGCCCCATGGTTGCCGCAGATTTCGCTCTGGACAAAGGTGGCATCCACATCGAGAGCTTTCGTGCCGCAATAGGCGGCGGACTTGTTCGCGTGGGTGCAGCGGAGGGCCTTCGGGTTCTGCGTTCCGGCACGGCGCGCGGGATTCTTTACGGAGGATGCCTGAGCCTGCTCACAGCGGCTCTGGGTACGCATTACGCTCCACAGACCGAGGGTAAGCTGCTTTTCTTCGAAGATGTGGGGGCAAAGCCCTATCAGATCGATCGCATGCTCCGCCAGATGATACTCGCCGGGAAACTCAAGGGTGCTCGAGGGTTCGTCTTCGGCGAGATGCTCGAATGCGGATCGCGCGGCGCCGATCCCGATTTGCTTCAGCAGGTCATTCTCCGTCTCCTGGAGCCTTTCAACGTCCCGATCGCCATCGGCCTGCGTTCCGGGCATGTCTCTGGCGGCAATGTCACACTGCCCTTCGGCACCGAAGCAGAACTTCTGCTCGAAGGCGATCAGCCGCTATTACATGTTCTCGATCGTGCTGTCACTGTTCCCCGCAATGGCAGATAAGAAGCACATTCACCTCATCGGAATTTGCGGGACTGCCATGGCTTCGCTCGCCGGGCTGCTCCAACTCCAGGGTCATCGTGTTACCGGCTCCGATCAGGCCGCGTATCCGCCAATGTCCGATCTGCTCAGGGGGCTTGGCATCCCGATCGCCGAGCCGTTCTCTGAAGCCAATCTGCAACCAGCACCCGATCTCATCGTTGTTGGCAACGCCATTTCGCGAGGGAATCCTGAAGTCGAGTTTATGCTCGACCAGCACATCCCCTTCACGTCGCTGGCGAGGATGATCCACGACGAATTCATTCGGGACCATGAGTCGCTCGTCGTTGCCGGAACCCACGGTAAGACCACCACCACCAGCATGCTGGCCTGGATCTACGAGGCGGCGGCGCGACGCACACCGGAACTTGCACCTTCGTTTCTCATCGGAGGCGTCGCTGAGAACTTTGGCACCAGCTTCCGTCTGAGCCACGGACAGCCTTTCATCATCGAAGGGGACGAATACGATACAGCCTTCTTCGACAAAGGCCCCAAGTTCATGCACTATTTTCCCAACGGGCTCATCCTTACGCATGTCGAATTCGACCATGCCGATATCTATATCGATCTTGAGGCCGTAAAGACTGCATTCAAACGCCTGGTGAACCTCGTACCGCGGCGCGGGCGGATCGTCGCATTCGACGGCTCAGAAAACGTCTCGGAGTGCGTGAATCATGCATTCTGCTCCGTCGAACGTTATGGTTTCAATGCGAACTCTACATGGCGGCTCACCGATTTGCGTTTCGAGGGCGGTGCGAGTCACTGGCGCGTCCTGCGGTCGGGCAAACCCTGGGCTGAGTTGACACTGCCGATGGCAGGCGAGCACAACGCACTCAACGCAACCGCTGCCGCGGCTCTGGCTGCCGGACAGGGAATTCACTCGGAGCCGATTATTGAGGCTCTGGCGACATTTCGCAGCGTACGCCGGCGTCTGGAAGTCCGCGCTCAGATTGATGGCATCACGATCATCGACGATTTCGCGCATCACCCCACGGCGATTCGCGAGACGCTGCGAGCGCTCCGTTCGGCGTACCCGGGCCGGCGTCTCTGGGCGGTGCTTGAACCACGGTCCAATACGCTGCGCCGTAACGTCTTCGAGCGCGAACTGGTGGAGAGTCTTTCGCTGGCAGATCGCATCGTTGTCGCGGGCGTCTTTCACTCTGAAAAGATTCCCGCGAAGGAGCGGCTGCATCCGGAGGTTGTCGTTTCCGCGCTGCAACAATCGGGTCGCGATGCAGCACTGCTGGAAAATGCCGACGCCATTGTTACAAATCTCGCCCGTCGTCTAGAGCCCGGTGACGTCGTCGCGATTCTGTCCAATGGCGGATTCGACGGCATTTATGAGAAGCTACCCGCATCGCTCCGACAGCGCAATCTGCAAACCTGATCCATGCTCGCGACCATCGCCCTTCTCGGCATCTGGATTCTTCTCGGACTGCCCGTTGCGGTCATCGCCATTCCCTGGACGGTCGTCACGCGTGACATCCTGCCGCTGTATCGTGCTGCCATTGTTGTCGTCCGCTTCGGGTTGTGGTGCGCGGGCATTCGCGTTGAGGCAGCCTGGCGCGAACCCCTGGATTCCAGGCGGCGCTATATCTTTCTGGCGAATCACGTGTCGAACCTTGACCCGCCGATCCTGATTCCGCTGCTGCCGCTGCCTGTGGCGGTGGTCCTGAAGCGATCCCTGATGAGAATTCCTGTTCTTGGCTGGGCCATGAAGCTGGCCGGATATATCCCGGTTGATCGCGATGGGCGTGTAGAGAGCGCCGTGGAGAGTTCCGAAGCCGCGAAGCGGACCCTGAGAGCAGGGAGCCACATCCTGTCCTTTCCTGAGGGAACCCGTTCGCATGACGGACGGCTGCAACCCTTTAAGAAAGGCCCGTTCTATATGGCTGAAGAATCGGGAGCGCTTGTCGTGCCGGTTTCCATTTATGGAACCGAGAGGATGATGAAAAAGGGAAGCGTGAAGATCTTTCCGGCCACGGCGCATGTTGTTTTCCACGCACCGATCAGGCCGCAAAACTATGCCAGTCGCGATGAGCTAATGGCGGCAGTACATTCCATCGTCGCTTCCGGCCTGCCTGAGTGGATGCGGGACTGAGGCTGGCAGTCTGAGCCGGCAGCCCGATTCGGCTCCGGGGCGGCGCTGGTTCGTTTAACGGGTCCGTTCGGCCCTTCTACTTGACGACTGCGTTGTAGCCATCCGTGAGCAGTTTTGCCCGCATCGCTATGGCGTCGGAGCGAGCGGGGAATGGGCCCAGCTGAATGTGGAGCAACTGGTCCTGGGGCTCGTTTCGCACCACCGCGGAGTATCCGTGCTTCTTCAGCGCATCGACCAAAATCTGCGCATCTTGCGGTACGCGTACGGCGGCTACTTGCACCATGAAGCTCGCCGGAAGCGTCGCACCTGCATTTTGCAGCGTTCCGGAGCTGGTTGCCGCCGAGGTTGCAGGGGACTGTCCAGTGCTTTGGAAGGGATTGACTGGTGTCTGTGAGGATGCTGATGCGGCGGCGGGGGCAGATCCACTGCCCGGCTGCGTTACCGCTGGATTCTCTGTGTTTGGCGAACCGTTATCAACCGGCGTTTCTACCGGCGTGAGCGATTGATCTGGCGAAGGCTTCGCGATGCGACTGTCCGCTGCAGCAGTAGCTGTCTCCATTGGAGGTTGTGCCGCCGCACGAGTCCCGCTGCTGCGTCCCACGGAATAGCCCAGCCCAAAGAACACTGCGCAGATCAAGACGAGACCAAAAAAGATTGCCAGCAGGGACCGCGTTCCCAGAGCAATCTCCGTATCCGAGCCGTCGGTGCTTCCTGATGCGGTCCCCGAGCGCCGCCGCTTCACGTCTTCGTACTCTTTTTCCGTCTCAAATCGAAAAGCCATAGGGGACCTCTGGGAGATGAGAACCCGTTATTTTGTTTCTGGTGGCGCTGCGGCGCTCGCCGGTATGAACCGGTTGAGCAGAGAAATCAGCTCCATCGGCAGAGGGAAGACGATCGTCGTGTTCTTTTCGACCCCGATGTCGGTCAAGGTCTGCAAGTACTTCAGCTGCAGCGTGACCGGCTGTTCCGCCAGCAGGTTAGCGGCTTCCACCAGCTTCTGCGCGGCCATGAACTCGCCTTCCGCGTTGATAATCTTCGACCGCTTCTCGCGTTCCGCCTCGGCCTGCCGGGCCATGGCGCGCAGCATGGTGTCGGGAAGGTCCACCTGCTTCACTTCCACGCTGACGACCTTCACGCCCCACGGTTCGGTACGCTGGTCGATGATCGTCTGGATCCGCTGATTGAGAACGTCGCGGTGCGAAAGCAGCCCATCCAGTTCTACCTCGCCGAGGACGGAGCGCAGCGTCGTCTGAGCGAACTGCGAGGTCTGGTAGATGTAGTTCGAAACCTCAATGACCGCCTTTGCGGGATCGAGCACCCGCATCGTGATCACAGCGTTCACCTTGATCGTGACGTTGTCTTTGGTGATCACGTCCTGGGGCGGCACTTCCATCACTTCCTGTCGCAGCGACACCCGGACCATCTGATCGAGGGGACGAAAAACCAGGATGAGACCCGGACCTTTCGGCACCGGGAGGGCCCGGCCGAGGCGAAAGATGACACCGCGCTCGTACTCGCGCAGAATCTTGATTGAATTCAGCAGATAAAGAACGACAATGACGATGACAACAAGAGCTGGAACGCTGAACATACGCCGGGTACCTTATGCCCGGTGTGATTTTACCGCAGGGGATACCGTCAAGCCCGCATAAAATCAGGCCGAATGACTCTGTCGTACCCGTTCGACTACCCCCGCTGGACAGGCCATTTCACCTTGACCACACCGCACCGGAACTCACTGCACGGGCGGAGAATAGCGCGTTTCGATGGCTGTGGCCGCCGCACGAAGGCCATCGAGAGGCTGGAGTCGAGGCAGGTCGGCTCCCAGACGGCGGAGCTCCGCAAGGGCAATTTCCGTGGCAATATTGCCCACCAGCGCATCCTGGGCGAAGGGGCATCCTCCGAACCCGCCGATCGCCATATCGAAGCGGCGACAGCCGGCGTTGTAGGCGGCAGCGATTTTCGCGGCGGCGTCTTCGGTCCGCGCGTGGAGGTGTACGCCAATTTCGATCGAATCATCCACCGCATCGAGCACCGCCGCGGTCAGACGCGAAACCTGCTGTGGGGTTGCCAGTCCCACGGTATCGGCAAGCGAAATCTGGGTGAAGCCCGAGTCCGTGAGCAAGTCGCACGCAGCGATCACCTCGTCGAGACTCCACGGGTCGTCGTAGGGGTTCCCGAAGGCCATGGAGATGTAGACCACGACGGAAAGCCCGGCCTGAAAAGCTGCCTGGCCGACCGCTTCGAGCGCTTCCAGGGATTCTTCGGGCGTCTGGTTCTGGTTGCGGCGCAGGAATTGCTGCGAGATGGAGTAGGGAAAGCCGAGCGTCGAAACCGCTTCGGTTGCAATGGCGCGCTCGGCGCCTTTCGGATTGACGACGATTCCGATGACCTCAACGTCGTCCGGTGGATCGAGCAGGGCCAGCGTTTGCTCGGAATCGGCCATTTGCGGAACTGCCTTTGGGGAGACGAAAGAGGCAGCGTCGATATGAGTGAACCCGGCGGCGACCAGCGTACGCAGGTAGTCCGCCTTCACTTCGGGGGGAATTGGTTTCGTTAGCCCCTGCCAGGCGTCGCGAGGACACTCGATAATCTTCACGGACGAAGTCATATCAAGCGCTGGGCAGAGAAAGCCGAGGTCCACTTACCCAGCAAGCCGTAGGGTATCAGGGCCAGGGTGTGTCGTGGCCGGTCACTTTGCTCCGGTGATCACTGCGGCATCTGTCCCAGCCAGGCAAGCACGACCACGAGCATCAGCCCGGTGAAATGCGCAAGCAGACCGATGATGAACGCGCGCAGATGGCGCCCCTGGCGGAACGTGAACGTCATCAGGAGGCCATAGAGGGGAAACTGCAGGTACAGCATGTACTCATAGGCGTGACCCACCAGATCTGCGGGCGAATGGAGGACCCGGCTACGCAGCACGTCGAACCAGGGGTAAAGCAGTGCGAATGCCTTGGGCCCTTCGAGCGCCAGAACACCCGCCAGGCGCACCGTGAAGGGCGTGATGATGATTCCGATCAGGAGCGGCCAGAGGCCCTTCCACCAGCCGCGGGCGAGAGTCTTCCGAGAGCCGCGCTTATTGCGCGCTGTTGCAGCTGAGGATGAAGGCATAGTTCGAGAATACTCTCCGGGCCGATGGAAGCCGAGCGAAAAACGATGGCGAAATGGTTACGTTGGCCAGTTACGTTTGGAGGATGTCAGTCCTCGACCGAATCTGCAGTCTTCGCCGGATCCTCGCTTCCTGAGCCTGCGGCTTTTTCGAATTTGCCCGCAAGGTTCGGATAGCGGCCGTTCGATATGGTGCCCGATGCTGGAGATGGAGGAACACGATGCACCGCACGATCGATCCAGGAATTCTCTATTTCGGAACACCCGTAGTTTTGGTTAGCTCTCTGAATGAGGATGGCTCGCCAAACCTGGCGCCGATGTCCTCAGCATGGTGGCTCGGCCGGCGTTGCCTGCTCGGGTTCGGAGCGCGGTCGAAGACGCCGCAAAACATCATTCGCACGGGAGAGTGCGTTCTGAACCTTCCTTCGCCCGCACAGGCAGGAATGGTGGATCGGCTCGCGCTGACTACCGGCTCGAACCCCCTGCCCGAGCATAAGGCGAAGTGGGGCTACCGCTATGAGCCCGACAAGTTCGGAACCGCAGGAATGACACCGGTGGATTCCACGATGGTGCAGGCGCCCCGCGCGATGGAATGTCCCGTGCAACTGGAAGCGACCCTCCGGTCGGTGCATCGGATTGGTGAGGAGGACGAGGCGTTGCGCGGCCGGCTGCTGGGTTTAGAGGTTCATATCGAGCGAATCCATGTGGAAGAGGGCCTGCTGGCTACCGGCAAACTGAACCACATCGATCCGGATAAGTGGAGTCCGCTCATTATGAGCTTCCAGCAGTTCTATGGCCTCGGCCGGCGGCTGCAGGAATCACGCCTGGCGAGTATTCCGGAATCAAATTACCGCATGGCGTCGGTGACGCCGGTTGCTGAACCATTCACCCGCCTCACGTTTGCAGAATCCCCGGATTGAAGCGCGGAACGTCCGGATTGAGCGCAACGGCTTCGAGCGCGGTGAGCAAAGCCTCACGGGTTTCCGCCGGATCGATGATCGCATCCACCCAGAGGCGCGCGGCGGCGTACCGGCAGTCGGTCTGCGCTTCGTAGGTCGCCTTGATCGAGGCGATCAACTCCTGCTTCTCATCGTCGCTCAGTTGGCGGCCGCCGCGTTCGAGCTGGCGGATGCGAATCTCGACGAGCGTGTTCGCTGCCGAGTCTCCGCTCATCACGGCGTATCGTGCTGTCGGCCAGGCAAAGATGAACCGCGGATCATAGGCTTTACCGCACATGGCATAGTTGCCCGCGCCGAACGATCCGCCCACGATCACCGAAATCTTTGGCACCACGGAATTCGATACCGCCGTCACCATCTTGGCGCCGGAGCGAATGATCCCACTCCACTCGGCGTCGCGGCCGACCATGAAGCCGTTTACGTCATGCAGAAAGATGAGGGGGACGAGGTTTTGATTGCAGTCCATGATGAACCGGGCTGCTTTGTCGGCGCTTTCGGCATAGATCACTCCGCCGAACTCGACGCGTTTTTCGCCGGAGTGGCTGGTTTGAGGCTGCGGTAGCTTTTGATTTGCGACGATCCCGACAGCATAGCCTCCGATCCGTGCGTATCCGCAGAGGAGGGTGCGGCCGTAGCCTGGGCGGTATTCGTCGAACTCGCTGCGATCGACAACGCGCGCGATCAGGTCGTGCATGTCGTAGTTGTTCACTGCGGCCCTGGCGGGATCGGAATCGAGCAGCGCGCGCAGATCGGAGGCGGGGTAGCGCGGCGCATCGTTCGCGGGATCATACGCCGTGCGATCGAATGAGGACCGCGGCGGATGGCCCCACTTCGAGACCAGCGACCGCAGACGCGCGATGCAGAGGTGATCGTTCGGCTCCTTGAAATCGACTGTGCCGGAAATTTCCGCGTGCATGGTTGCGCCGCCCAGTTCTTCGGCGGAATATTTCTGCCCAATCGCCGCCTGCACCAGCGCCGGCCCGGCAAGAAACAGCCCGCTGCCTTCGGTCATCAGTACCTGGTCGGTCATGACCGGCAGATACGCGCCGCCGGCGACGCACATGCCCATGATCGCGGTGATCTGCGGAATGCCGGAAGCGGACATAACGGCGTTGTTGCGGAAGATGCGGCCGAAGTCGTCCTGGTCGGGAAAGACATCTTCCTGCAGCGGAAGAAAGATGCCGGCCGAATCGACGAGATAGAGGGTCGGGATGCGGTTCTCCATGGCGATGTGCTGCGCGCGCAGGACCTTCTTTGCGGTCATCGGGAAGAAGGCGCCGGCTTTCACCGTGGCGTCGTTGGCAACGATCATGCAGAGGCGTCCCGCCACTCGTCCGAGCCCCGTCAATACTCCGGCCGACGGGGCACCGCCCCATTCCTCATACATGCCAAAGGCGGCGAACAGGCCGAGTTCGAAAAAATGGGTATCGGGATCAAGCAGCAGGTCCAGCCGCTCGCGGGCGGTCCGCCGCTGCTTCGCGTGCTGTGCGTCAATCGATTTCGCGCCGCCGCCCTGGCGGATTTCGTTCTCCTGCTGTCGGATTTGATCGAGCAATGCCGTCATCTTTTCAGCATTGGCGCGGATGCGAGGAGAGGCCGCATCGAGCTTTGACGTGAGTCGGGTGTTGAGTTTCTCTGGGCTGGCGGTTTTGGAATCGGTCGAGTCGGTCATCTGGGGACAGATCAGGGTACAGGGTAAGGGGGTTGGGGTACAGGGGGCAGACCAACCTGCGACGAATGCCGTTTATGGCTGGGATCCGGCGTTCCTTCGCCCGCATGGTGAACTGACCCATTCGGATCCAGCTGAATCTCTGTCGATAGGGGTCAACGCCCCCTCCGATGCGAACCCTAAAACGTCGCGGCAAGGCTCGAAGCGGAGGTCGGATCGGTTCCCGTCTTCGCGGTTGCGAAGGATGTCAGTGCGCCCGGGGTGGTGCTGCTGATGCTGAAAACCTGCAGGTCGGAGTTGCCGCCGGAGCAGACTACGGCGATATAGGCCTTGGTTTTGTCCTCCACCAGGGCGACCGGCAGCGAGCCTGTAGCGAAGGGAGAGCCCGAAACCGCCGTGAGCGCACCTGTGTTCGTGAGGAGGAAGGCACTGATCGTTCCCGCGGTACGGTTGGCGACATAGACGTAGCTTCCCGTGGAATCGACCAGCACCGACCAGGCGCCGGTGTTCGTTGTGTAGGGTGAGCCGCTGGTTTCGGT
>DASZYN010000518.1:0-2540 GCA_035545435.1 Acidobacteriaceae bacterium
GCGCTGCCGGCGCTGGAGACGCGCCGGGTCGATCTGCGCAGCTCCATCGCGTCGGGAACGCGGTCCGTTGCCGGCGGCTCGAGCCTGGTTCGCAAAGTTCTCATCGGCGCCGAAGTCGCGCTGACCGTCGTGCTGCTGGCCGGAGCAGGCCTGCTGATCCGCACGCTCGCGCACCTGGAGTCGATCCCGCCCGGTTTCGATCCGCACAATGTGATCGCAGCGAAGGCTTCGCTCGACGACGCGCGTTATCACGATGCCGCCGCGTTCGATCAACTGCTCGCAAAGAGCGTTGCCGCGATGCAGCAAATCCCGGGCGTAGAAAACGCAGCGGTAGCTCTGAGCGCACCCTATGAAACGTTCATCAACGATGGCGTCCAATTTGCCGACGGCCCGATGGCGGGTCAGGAAGAAGCCAGCAGCTTCAGCTACATCACGCCGCAGTATTTCGCGGCGCTGCGCATCCCTTTGCTTTCCGGCCGCGCCTTCACCGACGGCGACACGGCGACAACCGAGCCGGTGGCCATCGTTAATACCGCGTTCGGCAAGCACTTCTATAACGATGCCAATCCCCTCGGCCGCCACTTCAAAGACGGAACCAGGACTTTCGCGATCGTGGGAGTCGTGTCGGATGTGCTCGACCAGTCCAACGTGCGGCGTGATGCGCCGATCGGCGTCGATCCAATCTATTACGTGCCCTACACGCAGACCTCGCCGCGGCTGCTGACCATCGTGCATATGTGGGCGCAGCCGTCCTGGATCGTGCGCACCCGCGGGCCCATCGCGGGACTCACTGGCCGGATGCAGCAGGCCCTCTCCGCTGTCGATCCGGGGCTCCCGTTCTCCGGTTTCTACTCCATGCAGGATTTGCTCGACCAGCAGCTACAAATGCAGCGCATTGAAGTGACGCTGCTGGGAACTCTGGCCGGCCTTGCGTTGCTGCTGTCGGCCGTGGGCATCTACGCTCTGGTTTCGAACCTGGTGGTGCAGCGGACGCGCGAGATCGGCATCCGGATCGCTCTGGGATCGACGCTTGCGCAGGCCATGCGGCAGATGGCCTCCTCCGGGATCGCAGCCGCCGTCGGCGGTGTAGCCGCGGGCCTGGTCTGCTCTTTCTTTGTTCTGCGCGTGATGAAGAGCGCGATCTACGGGGTCACGACCTGGGATCCCGTGACACTGATCAGCGTTCCGTTGGCGCTGATCACGATGGCGGCTGTCGCCAGCCTGCTGCCCGCGTTGAGAATCGCACGGATCGATCCGGCGGAGACGTTGCGAGCCGAGTGACAGGGGCTGCCGGGGGCGCGTGCGAGGCAGGACCGGCGCGAATGAGAAAATAGATCCAGGTATGCGTGTTACGACTCGGGGTCTGCGCCGGTGGATTGTTGGAACGGCGGGCCTGCTGCTGCTGGTCGTCGCCGGCTTCGTCATCTACGGGCGCAATCGGTTCCGGCACATCGAAAAAGACCTGCCGGGACGCCTGGGGATCAGCATACAGTCCACCTCCAGCACCATCACGTTCTCCCAATCCACCCAGGGGCACACGCTCTTTACGCTGAAAGCGGCGAAGCAGGTGCAGATGAAGTCCGGGCATGTGCTGCTGCACGATGTCGACATCACTTTGTACGGACCGCCAGGCTCGGGACGCAAGGATCGCATCGCCGGCACGGATTTCGATTACGACCAGACCCACGGGATCATCATCAGCCAGGGAGACGTGGAGATCGAACTTCAGGGGGCCGGCAAAAATGTAGCGCCGAGCGGGGAAGACGGCGATGCGAACGCAAACACCATGCGCGTGAAGACCAGCGGCCTGACCTTCCTGCAGAAGACGGGCGCGGCTTCTACGCAGCAGCAGGTGGAGTTTGAGCTGCCGCGCGCCGCCGGAACCGCAGTCGGCGCCGACTACAACGCGAAGACCGGCGTCGTGGTTCTCGATCATGACGTGCATATCACGAGCAGCACCAACGGCAAAGCTGCGGTGGTCGATGCAACGCATGCGACACTGCTGCGCGAATCCAACCAGGCCCAGCTGGTGAACGCGAGAGTGAGCTATCAGAATGAGGAAGCCGGCTCCGATCAGGCGACCGTGAATTTTCGCCGGGATGGAACGGCGGAAGAAATCGATGCCCAGGGCCACGTTCGCATGCGGACCGACGACGGTGCAACGGTCAACGCGGAAACCGCGCACATTCTGCTCGACACAAAGAGCGAGCCGACGCGAGCTGATCTTGCCGGCGGCGTACAGTACTCATCGGCCCGAAACAACGCGACGATGCACGGATCCTCCGGTAGTGGAACGCTGCTCTTTGCCGTGATCAACGGCGCGGGGGGCGCGCGCACCAGTCTGCGCCACGCTGAATTTCGCGAAGATGTGCGGTTCATCCAAAATGTCACGGGTCTTGCGAAGGATCTGCGCGGGCACGCTCAGAAAGAAATGCAGGCGCAGCAACTTAATGTGGAGTTCGCGCCCGCCCGCAAGGGGCGTGGCTTCGAGGCGCGGAAGGCCATCGCGGAGGGCAGCCCGGTGATCACGTCGCGGGAGA
>DASZYN010000519.1:0-8306 GCA_035545435.1 Acidobacteriaceae bacterium
AACGGGCCGCACTTCCGCCGGTGAATCCCACCTCCGCAGCAGCCACCGAACCGAGGGGGTCATGCCTGGGAGAGCGTTCAGCGTTCAGTCTTCAGCGCTCAGAAAAACGCCGAACGCCGCTTTTCCTGAACGCCGAACGCCGATCGCCGAACGCGGAGCGTCGCTTTTCCTGAACGCTGAGCGCTGACAACTGAACGCTGCGTCACCCCAGCCTCTTCTCCGCCTCCTGCGCCGCCTCGTAAATCTCGTCGAACGACTCCACCGCGTACAGCACCTTCTGCTCCTCCGACACAAGGAACTGCTGGTTCAGCACCTGATCCAGATTGAAGTCGCGAATCTCCGGACGGCCCTCGATCACGTGCGTGCCTTCTCCGTGAGAGGAGATCAGCCCGCTGCCGTAGAGCTTCACCTTGCCCTTCTGCCGGATCACCCCAAACTCCACCGTGAACCAGAAGAGGCGGCCCATCTTCTCGAGCTTTTCTTTGTCGTCCATCAGCCCGGCGCACACCCGTCCGTAATGCTGCAGAAAATCGGCAAACACCGGATGCGCGTGCATCGGCACATGCCCAAACACATCGTGAAAGATGTCCGGCTCCGGCGTGTACTCCATCGACTCGCGGCTCCGGATGTACGTCGTCGTGGGAAACTGCCGCGCCCCGAGCATCTCGAAGAAGGCATCCGGAGGCAGAAATCCGCTCACCGGCGTCGCATTCCAACCGGTCCTCGGCGACAGGCGCTTGTTCACCTCGGCCAGGTTCGGAATCGTGTCTTCCTTCAGTCCAATCTGCTCAAACCCGTTCAGATACTCTTCGGCCGCGTGCTCCCGCAACTGGGGCATGCGGCGCCGCACCAGCTCCGCCCACACCGCGTGCTGTTCCCCGGTGTATGCATCCCACTTCTGCTGGATCAGGTAAGGCTCGGCGACCGTCATCTTTCCGTCCGCGCGCTTCTGCGCGTCCGCACCCGCAACCCCTGGTGGATTCATTCGGAACACCCCCGGCAAAACGTTAGAGAATTTCACCCGGCTCGCAGGGATGTCAATGGCAATCGAGCTTTGCGTCCGTCAGGTTGACTCCCGCCTGTCTACCTACGTCCCCGGCTTCTTCGCCACCATCTCGGGCGCTTTCTTCGGCTCCGGCTTACTCACCGGCGGCAAATCGTAAACCTCGATCGCTCCGTTCCGGAGAATCGCAAACCGCTTCCCATCCGGCGACAATGCCGCATTCTGCCCCGCCGTCAGCACGGGCGACGCATCCCGCACCAGCACCAGCTTGCCCGTCTCCGTGTCGTACACCCCCACCATCTGCGCCTGAATATCTTCCGGATAGAGCGAGTCGAATGTCGAAATCGACCGGTTGACCTGGATGGACTCATAGATGAAACGGCTCCCGTTCGCCGCCGAATCGAACCATCCCCACACAAACTTGTTCTGCCAGCGGTCCCGCCATAACTCCCCATCGCCCTTCGTCGATACCGCAATCACCTGCCGGTCGTCGGCGCCCTCGCCGTAACACCCCACCGTGAGCACCACGGTCGCGCTCAGCGGCCGCGCCGAGGGCTGGCAGCTCGATTTCACCTCGGCCACCGTGCGCGGTTCACCCTCGAACGGCACATCCCGCATCACCCACGACTTCTGCGCCCTCCCTTCCAGCAGGTCCAGCAACCCATCGCCCACCAGTGGCAGCAGCGTCGGTACTTTGGCACTGGATTCCGCGATCAGCCTCTTCTCCCCCAGTGCATAGATCCGAACCTTCACCGGCGGCCCGCCCAGAAACTTCTGGTCCGGAGACTGATCGCTCAGCTTCGCCGGATCGTTCGTCTCGACCACCAGCAGCCGGTGGTCCGGCGAAACCTGCATCGCCCGTATCCCCCTGTCGAATGTCATGTAGGGCTCCAGCTGCAGGCCCTGGTCTGTCATGAACAGCGAATCGCGCACCCGGACCAGGAATTTCCCATCCTTATAGGGCCACAGGTACTGCGAGCGATCGTGCAATCGCCACTTTGCCTGTTGGGTGACCTTTCCGGTTCCCAGATCCAGCACCACGGCTCGAATCTCCTGGTCGTCATCCCCCCGCGGATCGTCGGGAGATCGTTTCAACAACCCGCCCATGTGAAAGGTAAACAGCAGGTGGTCGTCATCGAAGAACCCGATCGCCGCCGACGACAACCGATAAGTCAGATAGAACGCGCCCGGCGGGCGGAACCCCAGCGGACCCACGTCGATGGTCACGGCCGGTTTTGCCTCAGGAAACGGGGGCGGCGACGCCGGCTTCTTCTTTTCCGGCATGGCCGCGGCCGGGCAAAGAGCCAGCGCCGCCAGCAGCGCGGCCAGCGCCGTACAAACCGGCCATCTCCCCCTTGCCTCACGCACCTTCAGCATTCCAATTCCATTCTTCGCGCCCTGACCGGTACAGGGCAAACGCCAACATACACCAGGCAAAATTCCGCCGTCCCCTTTACTATTTGACGGGACGCCGCATTGTGCGTATAAAACGGTTTCTACAGGTTGCACGGAAGACGATGCTGCCCCCGGCTGCGTCTTCGAGGCAGATCGCTTATGGCCCGAATGCAGGAAGCTCGCGAAACATCCACGGCTCGCCGCTCCCCCCGCTCCAATCCGTCAAAATCCACCGCACCGACGAGCGAAAATAAACAGATGCTTCAGGATTACCAGAACGCCCTCCAGTTCATGCAGCAGGGCAAGTACGAGAAAGCCCGCGTCCTCTTCGAGAAGCTCTCCCGCGATGCCTCTCCGGAAATCCTCGAGCGCTGCCGCGTCTATCTCAGCGTCTGCGAGCGTAACGTCCAGGAAGCCTCCCTCACCTTCAAAAATACCGACGAGCAGTATGATTACGCGGTTTCGCTCCTGAACTCCGGCTCCTACGAAGAGGCCCGCGACCAGTTCGAGTCCATCCTCACCGCGGCGCCCGACTCCGATTACGCCCACTACGGCATGGCTTTGCTCAGCAGCATGACCGGCCAGGCGGAAGAGGCCCTCGAACACCTGAGCCGCGCGATCCAGATCAATGCCGCGAACCGCATTCAGGCCCGCTCCGATCCCGACTTCATCGACATGGCCGACGACCCCCGCTTCACCGAGCTCCTGTATCCGGAAAGCTCCTGACCTCCGGGCCTGAAGGTCCGGCTTTCAAAGAACACGCTTCCTCCCCTGCCGAAAGGCGGGCCTGCTTCCACAGCAAGGAGGCAAAGGCTTCCGCTTCCCGAATTTCAGGAGGCGCGGTTCCTTCGAAATTCAACGTTGACTAGCCGGCGCGCGCGTTCGTCAAGATCGCGCGTTGCATGCTCGGATCCCACTGCGGGGTGGCCGGCGATCCGGGCAACAGCCTCAGGCGGCGGAAAAGTAGTCGGAGATTTGGATATCGGGCGCGGAGGGATCGGCCTCCCTGAGTTGGGCCCGCAGCGTGGCGTTCTCTTTGCGGAGCTCGGCCACTTCAACCCGAAGCCGCTCCAGCTCCGATCGTTCGGCTCGGGCCTGCCCGCGCGCCCAGGCGTCGATCTCCTCGGCAATGGCAAACACCGCGTGATGAGAGCCGCTCGATGGCCGCCGTACCGGCAAGCCGAATTCTTTCTCCCATCGCTGCACGCTGCGAACCCCCTTGCCCATGTATTGAGCAATTTCCTTCCACGAGGTCAGCACGGTTCGCATTGAAAGAACTCCTCTCCCTGGATTTATTTGTCCCCGGCTGGAATCGCACCGGTCGGGATCACGTGCAGTCGACTCGTTTCGGCAGCCCGCAGCAGTACGTTCCTCACACCGCTGATCAGATCCCTCGGGCCGCTGTCCAGGGTTGCGTCGGCGAGGCCATCGGAGTACTGACCGGGCCCATAGCCAACCGCAACCACGGGTGTCCCTGAGCCTGAAGCCCGAATCAGGCTAATCAGACGCCTTCTGTCCCTCTCGGATAGCGAGTGACAAAGCAGGACGAGATCGAAATCGCCCAGGCGAAATCGTTCAATCGCCTCGTCGATGGAATTGGCCGACTCCACGATGTAGCCGGCGGCTTGCAGAATCATCCGTCGTGTGTCGAGAAGGGTTGCATCCGAGCCAACATTCAGAATGACGGACAAGTCCATGATGCTTTCCCCTTACGTTCTGACGATGATGCACATCCTCTCTGGCTTCCGGCGCCGCCCCTCTTAACAGGCAGGATCGTTTCCCAGGCCGTGCTCAACCTCACCGGATACCCAAATTGTCCACCCATGGCTGCCATCTGTGTCTGTCGTTTACCGGACATAGCCTCAATATTTCTCTAATATTTTTTTGTTAGCTATGTCAAACAACAGTTGGGATTTGGCCATCCTCGCACCGTCTGCGCAGCGTACGATTGTGACAGACATCTTGATTCGCAACCCAGCCTGAAATTTCCGGTGAATTAGGTTTCCTTGCGCGTTTGGGTGTGTGGACCCTTTGGCCCACCGCACTGCGAAGGAGCCCGCCGATGAAGGCTGGAATGGTTCGACCTGTCTATAGAAATCGTATCCTTGCCTCCCTCCCCAAACCGGATCTCGAACGCCTCGCCCCTCACCTCTCGCCCCTCACTTTCGAGAAAGGTCAAAGCCTGCACGGCGAGGGACAACTCGTCGACACCATTTATTTCCCCGAAGTTGGCGTTTGTTCGATCGTCGTGAACCTGAAGGATGGCCGCATTGTTGAAGTCGGCATCATTGGCCGCGACGGCTTCGTCGGCATGGCCGGCGTCGTGGGGACGGGGCGATCAAGCCATCACGCCTTCATTCAGTTACCAGGGTCCGGCTTCAGCGTCGCAGCCAAGACCCTGCGCGAGCATTACGAGGCCTCCAGCGATCTTCGCCTTTGCATCCAGCGCGGCGTTCAGGCATTCTTTGCGCAATCGGCCCAAACCGCGGCCTGCAACCGCGTCCACGAACTGGAGGAGCGTCTGGCCCGCTGGCTCCTCATGTGTCGCGACAGAATGGATTCGGACAAGCTGCCCCTCACCCACGAATTTCTCGCCGGAATGCTGGGTACCCGCCGCTCTACCGTGTCGGTTGCCGCAGGCATGCTGCAGAAGGCCGGCTTGATTGAATATTCGCGGGGAATCGTGAACATCGAGAACCGCAAGGGGCTTGAGTCCGCCACCTGCGAATGTTATGGCGTCGTCCACAGCGAGTACGTGCGCCTGGGGCTTCTCTGAGTTCGCGTCCGGCTCCATCGATCGCGGTCGAGCGCGGCTTCGGGCTTGAACCGCCAGGTTGATGCTCGAGGTGGGCTCGCATATCGCAGCCCTCCACAATCCGACGGCGTCCACTTTTCTGCCGGCCACTTGATAGCCGACTCCCTTTCCAGTTGGCCTGCGTTAGACTCATACCCGTAAGCCCAATCAACCGGTGAGCCTCAAAACCGTGAATCCAACTTCCTCCACGGGGCTGCGCGTTGTAGCCATCGGTGGAGGAACCGGCCTTTCGACCCTCCTGCGTGGACTCAAGCTCCGCGTCCCGCATGCCGGCCTCCTTGCCCAGCCGGCCACGCAACCCCTGATCGCCGATCTCACTGCTGTCGTTACCGTCACCGACGATGGTGGTTCCAGCGGCCGTCTCCGCCGCGATTTCAATATGCTGCCCCCCGGCGACCTCCGCAACTGCATGGTCGCGCTCTCCGAAGACGAAGGCCTCATCTCCCGCCTGTTCCGCCACCGCTTCGATAAAGGAGACCTGGAGGGCCACAACTTCGGCAACCTGTTCATCGCGGCCCTCACCGAGATGACCGGCGACTTCGCCCAGGCCATCCGTCTTTCCGCCGAAATCCTCGCCACGCGCGGCCATATTTTCCCCGCCACTGCCTCGAACGTCACCGTGTGCGCGCGCATGGAAGACGGATCCATCGTGCGCGGCGAAACCAACATCACCGCGAGCCGTCAGCGCATCGTCGAGCTCATGCTCGATCCGCCCGACCCGCCGCCTCCTCCGGAAACGCTCGCCGCCATCGCCGCCGCCGACCTTATCACCATCGGCCCCGGGTCGTTATTCACGTCCATCATTACCAATCTGCTGGTCAAAGGGATCTCCGAAGCTCTTGCCGCAGCCCAGGGCACGCGCGTTTACATCTGCAACCTTATGACCCAGGCGAATGAGAGCCTCCACCTCACCGCCTCGCAGCACATCGAGCGGATCTACGAGCATGCCGGCGGCGCCATCTTCGACTACGCCCTCGTCAACACAGCGCCCGTGTCGGACGAAATCCGCGCGCGCTACGCCGCCGAAGGCGCCGAGATCACCATTGCCGACGTCGACCGCATCCAGTCCCTCGGTATCCAGTGCATCACCGGCAATTTTGCCGCCGAAGGAGACGTGCTCCGGCATGCCTCCGACCGCGTCAGCACTGCGCTTCTGTCCCTCCCCGTTCGCACATCTGCCATGGCGGGCGCTAAGTAGCGGGCGCGGAGCGCCGAACGCGATTCTGCACGCTGAACGCTGACAACTGAACGCTGTCGTGACCCTTTCGTCATGCCCCCAAACTCTTTGGTGCTTCAATTTAGGACTGTAGGTATGTGCTTAAGTGGTATAGCGAAGCGCCTTTCGATCGTCGATCATCTCTCCTGACCACCCGACCGGATAAGAAGTTGGGGGTCTGGTGACTCCGGTCACCGCTCAACTGCCTTGAAGCAGATTTACCTGAGTCGCATGACAGGCAAATCAGGGGAAGCGCCACCAAAATGGCGCAATATCGAATGCTCATTGAATGCGCGCGTCCCGGCGATCCACGCCGGTCCAATCAGGAACGAGAGTCACGCCTGTCCGCCGGATCGCTCGCGGCGTGCCGACGCCGACGGCTGCCGTGCCCCGCTCCTCTTTTTCGCGCCCTTCCCGGGTTAACCCTGCTGTTCGGCCTTCTCACACCCGCCTCTTTCGCGATCGACCTTTCCGATGCGACCAGGCCGAACGCCCATGTCCATCCGATCAGTGCGGCTCGCACCACCGGCATCCACGCTGCGCACAGCGAATTCCAAACGCCCCATCTCTGGCCGATGATCCAGCAGATCCGCTTCAATCATGAAGCGCTCAGCTTCGACCAGGAAATCACCGTCGGTCCGGACGAGGGCGACCTCGAGATTCAGTTTGCCCCTGCCGCCTCCGCCGACCATCTCCGTTACCGCCTCATTGGTTTCGATACCGAGTGGAAGGAAGCCGGCAAACCAGCCGAGGTCCTCTACAGCCGTCTTGCGCCGGGCCGTTACGAGTTCGATTTCCAGATGGCCGAGAGCACCGGCCTCAAAGGCTCCCTCGTCCAGGGCATCCCGATTACGGTCATCGCGCCCTGGTGGGAGACCGCGCGTTTCCGCGGCCTTTGCATTATCAGCCTGCTGTTCGTGATCTTGGTTCTCTACAGGGTGCACGTGTCCTGGCTCGTGAAACACAACCGAAAGCTCCAGGAGAGCGTCACGCAAACCCGGGCTGAGTTAACTCTGACCGCTAAAATGGCCGGCGATGCTCAGGAGGCCCTGAAGGAACAGGCGCTCAAAGACAGCCTGACCGGCCTGTGGAATCGACGAGCCATCTTCGCCATGCTGGAGCGGGAAGTCTTCCGTGCCCAGCGGGATCACTTCCCCATCACCCTGGTCATGATCGATCTCGACCACTTCAAGAACATCAACGATACCCACGGCCATCTCACCGGTGATGAGGTCCTCCGCGAGACCGCGGCCCGTCTCACCGATGCCATGCGCCCCTATGACTTTGCCGGCCGCTATGGCGGCGAGGAATTTCTGGTCGTGCTGCCCAGTTGTTCGCCCCAGAACGGGCTGCAGCGCGCGGAACACTTTCGTCGCGCCATCGCCGACAAGCTGCTCCCCACCGCCATGGGAGCGCTGGCCGTCACCTGCAGCCTGGGCGTAGCCGCCTACGAGGACGGGATGCCTCCCGAAGACCTCATCCATCGCGCCGACGAAGCGCTTTACCGCGCCAAACGGCTCGGCCGCAACTGCGTCTGCGCGGGCAATTAGTGTGGCGTTTCTTCACCTTGTCATCCCGACCGGACCCTGCGCATAGCGAAGGGGAAGCGGAGGGACCTGCTTCTCTTCCATAAAGAGGTTTCAAACACCACATCAGAGCTACTTCCGGGTCATCCTCAGTTCGATCATCATCCGCTCTTTTCCCTGGTCATCGATCACGAAATGCTGGTGCACCAGCACGTGCCCGCCGTCCTCCAGATGCGCGCGCGCCACGGTCTTCCGCCCCTGATGTTCCGTATCGAGCGGTGTGTCCCACAGCACGATGGTCTTCCCGTCGAAGGTCCCGTCGCTCTGCCGGATCGACATCGTCGTCTGCCG
>DASZYN010000520.1:0-4313 GCA_035545435.1 Acidobacteriaceae bacterium
ACCGTAGAAGCCGTCCGCATGGGCAAAAAGAAGATGTTCGCGTCGTCCGCCAAAGCCGAACGCGAGTTAGGCTTCCGGATGGTTCCCGTCTACGAAGCCTTACGAAAAGCCATCGACTGGTTCCGGCAACGTGGCTACGCCCCCGCGGAATGAAAGGGCGTCTCCGATCCAGCTTCTCCCATCCTCGCCCGCCAGATCGACAACAGAGCCTCAGCCGCCGAAAACAAGAGGGGCCCCAGCACCAGACCCGGCAGCCCAAACAGCCATACACCACCCAGAAGGGACAAAAACACCGCCGCAGTGTGCTGGCGCAACCGCGTGCCCACCAGCGCCGGATAAAGAAAGTTGTCCAGCGTACTGATAATCAGCGAGCCCACCGCGAGCAGAATCGCCATCTTCACCCAGTGACCGTTGATCGCAAACCACGCGGCAACGGGCAGCCACACAATGTAGGCACCAAATGGAGGCACCAGGCCGACGGTCGCCGTCAGCAGACCAAGAATCACCGCCCCATGTACCCCCAGCAGCGCAAAAACGGTGCCCGCCACCGTGCCCTGCACCAGCGCCACCACCAGCCGGCCCAGCACCGTCGCTCGTATCGTCTCTCCGATCCGCCCAACCAAAAGCCTTGTCTCGCTCTCCGTGAGCGGCATCAGCCGACGCAGAAAGCCGACCGCCACCTCTTCATCGCGATAAAGAAAGAAGAGGAGGAACAGCATGATCACCACCTGACTCACCGCACCCAGAGAATTACTGAGCACAGCCCCCAGATGCGACGTTGCGTATCCGATTACCTTTTGTGCGGCCTCGCCCAGCGTCATGAATTCCGAGCTGTGCTCGATGGCCGTCGCAATCTGCGGGAACCGCTCCAGCAAGGCATCAAGGCTGCGCTGCACCCATCCGTCTTCCAGCTTCGCCGCCCCGCTCGCCACCTGCCTGGCCAGATAATCCACCAGCAGAAGGACCGGGGCAATGATGCTGATCGTCACCAGCAGCAGCGAGGTCACCGCCGCCGCCGTGCGACTCCGGATCTTCTTCCGCCACCAGTGATGCGGCTGGCGCGTTACTACCGCCAGAACCACGGCCCCCGTGATGCCCGCGAGAAAGGGGTACAGAATCAGACCGCAAACACTCAGCACGGCCAGCGTGAGCAGAAACAAAGCCGCCGTCTTCCAGTTGGTTCGATCCTCCGAATCCGGCCTTGGCGCTTCCCTCATGCTGGCCACCCTCCGCTCCAGGCTGACGCCCAACTCCGTGCCGGCCTGAACGCGACAGGATCGTACCAGACACGCCGGCGGTCATGGTGAGTCCTCGCCCGTCCGGGTTCAGCTCCGCCTAATCAGCCCGGGTTCCCCGTTCACTACCCGGAATACCGCCACCGATACCCCGCCCGCAAAATCCGGTTCGGCACCCACACCTGCGCCTTCGGCAGCAATACTGGCCTTCCCCCCGTCCGAAAGAAATTCACGTACCGGCTCTGCTTCTGCTCTTCGGTCAGCGTCTGCCCCGCCAGCATTGCCTCCGCCATCTTCCGATCGAAGCTCGTGAAATCGCACCACGAATACCCGGCCTCGCTCGCCCAGCGAATGCACTCGTACACGCAAACGTCATTCGGTGACAGCCGCTTCTCCGCGCCGCTCCAGCCCTTCTTCCATAAGGTCACTGTCTTGCCGAAAAGAAGATCGAGTTGTTCCGCAATCGGCTCGCCATCCTTCTCCACGACATGCAAGCGAACCGCTCCCCTCGGATGCGCCGCATCCCACAGCGCCAGCAAATGCCGCAGCTCCGAAGGATTCGGCTCCACCCCCTGCCGCCGGCACGAAGCCAGCATCAGTTCCCAAAACCCAGGCAGATCCGCTCGCCCTCCCTCTCGCACGCGCAGATTCCCGCGCTCGGCGCGGTCCAGCGTTTTGCGGAAGGCTCGGTCCATACGCCGCTCCACCGCTGCAAACCCGTCTGACACATCCACCATCCAGGTCGCATCGTTGACCCCCATGCGTCCACCCGGGAGCAGACCAGCGTTTCGGAGGGAACCGCTCATCGCTTCGCAGAAATCCGGTGGCTGAACGATGACCGCACGCAGTTTCTTCCTCCGTGCCACGTCCTTCAGCAACACGACTGCATACCGCTCCAGAATCTCCGTATCGGCTCGAGCCTCCAGCGGCTCCAAAACCGGTCCCTTGCTGACGTAACCAATCCTGCCAAACCGCGAAGCCCGCCAGAGCAACTGGAATCCCCCCATCAGCCTGTCTTCCCCGCCAATCAGCACACGAGCGCAGGACCAGTTTTCAGCGGCTTTCGCCTGGGCCCATATCGTGGACTGCTGGAACTGACCAGCCGGATTTTCCTGGAGGAATTGATCCCACCCCCGGTCCTCTGTTTCTTCACTCAACCATGCTGTCGCCTTTTTCCCGGCGATTGTGAATCCGTCCAGCTGCTGGGAGGACCGAACCGACTGCCACCACGCCGTTGCGGCATTAGAGGATGAGATCACCGGCAAGAAGTCCCCTCCGTTTCGAGTTTCCGGAACAGGTCACAAGCCGGCATCAACCGATATTAGCCAACCGGCCCTCA
Source organism: Acidobacteriaceae bacterium (assembly GCA_035545435.1). Taxonomy (GTDB): domain Bacteria; phylum Acidobacteriota; class Terriglobia; order Terriglobales; family Acidobacteriaceae; genus Palsa-343. The sequence continues at coordinate 2,575 of DASZYN010000520.1, forward strand.
CACACAAATCACCAAAACGGATCACCAGCCGCGCTTTGGACAACCGGCGCTGTTTTCATCCTGCGTTGACACCGCGAACAAAACGCGCCCATTTACAGTGATCAAACGGACGTGAGCCCTGTGACCCGATTCATCTTCCTCCTGTTGTGCGCGATTGGAACCCCCGCCGTCGTCCACGCGCAAATGCCCTTCTATACGGACAATGCCGACGTCACTGACCCTGGCACGCTGCACTTCGAGTCCTACGACGAATTCGATGGCCTGCAATCGGCTCAATACCCAGACCTTCGGCAGAACACCTTCAACTACAAGTTCAATTATGGTCTGCCGCACGGCTTCGAGATCGACGCGGATGCGCCCTGGCTCACCATCAACCGTGCCCCCGGTTCCTCCGACGCCAACGGCCCCGGGGATACCGAAATTGGCATCAAGTGGAACTTCCGCAGATCCGTCCGTCCTCTCAGCGCGCCGGCCCTCTCCACCAGCTTCTACGTCGAATTCCCTACCGGCGACAAACAGCAGCAGCTCAGCTCGGGTCTTTCCGATTACTGGCTCAACTTCATCGCCCAGGAGCCGCTCTCCGACAAGATTCGCATCAACGCCAACTTCGGCTTTCTCTTCTCCGGCAACACCAGCACCGGCGTCATCGGAACGGAAAACACCCGCGGCCAGGTGTACACCGGTGGACTTTCGCTCCAGCGCGATTTCACCCCGCACCTCATCCTGGGCGCGGAACTCTACGGCGCCGTCGCCGACAACAAGAGCCTCGGCAAAGACCAGCTCCAGGCTCTGACCGGAGGCTCGTACCAGTTCATGCGTCGCTACGCCGTGACGTTCGCCGTTCTCGGCGGCAGCCACATCGCCAGCCCGAAAATCGGCGGCCAGATCGGATTTGAAGCCGACTTCCCCCTACGCCACTCCCCCCGCTCCGCAAACGATCCGTAACGTGGCCCCACGGTCTCGAAATACCCTGCCCGACTTTGCGCGAATCCTGGACGCCGTTTACACTGGCCTCGGCGCGCAGGGCGCAGCCCGTCCGCGGACAGGACCGAGTCCACCTGCAAACATCCACGATTCATGGTTCACACGAACCTCCTTTGCCCCGATAGCGGATCAAGGGCACGATTCTCAAGGGGGTCCGTTATGCCCACCCGGCACTTTCCGGTTCGTCCCAATCTCGACCAGCTAAGAAATCAGGCCAAAGACTTATTGCGGGCCTTCCGCCGCAACGAGCCCTGGGCTGTCGCCGAATTTCAGGAAGCTCTTCCAGAAAAAGCTGACTCTTCCACAGCGAAGCTCGCTGACGCGCAATTCGTGCTCGCGCGCACTTACGGCCTTCCTCACTGGCCTCGCCTGGTAATCGCTTGCCGTATCACCGACGCCATCTGGCGTGGCGACGTCGAAACGGTTCGCTCGCTGGTCCTCCACGATCCTCGTCTGCTGGAGGAGGATGCGCGCGGCGTGAAGGGAAACTGGGGTCCGCCCTTGTCCTATGCCGCAAACCTCGGTCAGGATGCCGTCATCGACATGCTGCGCTCCCTTGGCGCCTCCGATTTGCCCTTCGCATTCCAGCGAGCGTGCCTTCAGGGCCAAATCCAAACCGCGCGCCGATTGCACTCGATGATGGGGAATACCCGGCCTTCGGGCGGCGAACTAAGCGGCCCCGCCTATACGCTCAATGTCGCAGGCACGGAGTTGCTGCTGGATCTTGGCGCCCCTCTCTATGACAAGAACGGAGC
>DASZYN010000521.1:0-6234 GCA_035545435.1 Acidobacteriaceae bacterium
AGCAGGACAAGGACAAGAATCCGCAGGAGCCATGAAATTCAGCGTCGCCACCCATCGCAAGCGCGAGATTGTTGACATCACCGAACAGGTGGAGTCGCACTTGCGGAATGCAACCGGCATCTGCTGCCTCAACGTACTGCATACGACGGCGGCGTTGACCACAGCGGATCTGGATCCGGGAACGGATCTGGACATGCTGGATGCCTTCGAGGCGATGATGCCGAAGCTGAGATACCGACATCCGCACAACCCGGAGCATGTGCCGGATCACATCCTGTCGTCGCTGATCGGTACTGCGCTGACGCTGCCGGTGGAGGGTGGATCGCTGGTTCTGGGTACCTGGCAGCGTGTGATTCTGGTGGAACTGGATGGGCCGAGGAAGAGGGAACTGGTGCTGACCGTAGTGGCGAGCAGGGATTAGAGCCTAGAGTCCAGCCACCGCATGCTCTCGATTTCCGGCATCGCAGATGTTTCGAGCTAAACTCTAAACTCTAATCCCTTACAACTAAATCTTCACCGGCATGGTCGGGTCGCCCGGCGTGGTGGGGTTGTTCTCCGCACGGACGGCGGCTTCGGCGGCCTGGAAGCCAATCTTCGAGTGGGTACCGTCGCAGAAGGGCTTGTTCACCGAGGCGCCGCAGCGGCAGAGGGAGAAGGCGGGTTTGCCGCTCACATCCCATTCCTTGCCTTCGTGATCGACGAGGGTGACGGGGCCTTCGACGCGGTAGGGTCCGTTGGGGCGAACCGTGATCTTCACATCAGCCATTGCAATCTCCTGGAGAGTTCGAGTTAGGTTTCCTGTCCAGTCTATCCAGACGGCTCGGGTGCTCCTAATTGTGTTGCCGATTCGATGCCTTTCCCCCGGATGGGCCATGGCCCGGAGCGGTTGGATCGCCGGAGAATCGAAGCTGAGGATTTGATGCAAAGAGCGCGATGCCCACGCTTTTGACCCATGTGCATACACCGGCCACACCCGCCGATCCAGAAGCGGATCGTCGTTCGCTGAGGGGTTGGCTTCTGCCTTTTCTCGGTGTCGGATCACTTCTGGCGTCGTGCATTGTGTGGTCTCTGCGTAAGCCGATGTGGGGCGATGAGGTTTTTACGTGGACCGAACTGCACGACCCATCGTTGCGGCATCTGCTCGGCGCCATTGCCCGCCTTGGAGGCGGAGGGATGCCGCTGTTTTCTCTCACGGCGTGGCCGTGGGCGCATGGGTTCGGTTTCAGCGATCTCTCTCTGCGTCTGTACTCGTCGGTGGCTGTGTGCGGGGCGTTCCTTGTCTTGTTCGCAGCGTTGCGCCGGAGACTGGGTGCGCGTGCGGCTTTCCTGGGCACGTCGTTTGGATTTTGCGCATCCCTGATCGTGCTCGATCAAAACGCGGAAGCCCGTGGTTACGGACTGTACCTGCTTCTTGCAGCGCTGGCGACGGCCCAGGTGCTGAAAGTAGCGGAGACCGAATCGTGGCGGCCGCGTGACCTTTTCTTCCTTGCTGTGACCCAGGCGGGACTGGTGCTGGGGCATCCGCTGGGGCTTTTGTACGCGGGGCTGCTTCTGCTCGCGCTGATTGCTGTCGACCTCAGCGCGCGACAGTTGCGTTTTCGCATATATCTGGCCTGTGTGGCCGGCTGGCTGGCACTGATTCCCTGGATTCCGGCCCTGCGGGCTTCGGCTGCGGTGGGCCGTCCTCACGGATGGATCGGGGTTCCGAGTGTCGGCGATCTGGCATCCAGCTTGTCTTTCTGGCTGTTCACGGGACTCTACTGGCAGATCCCCCATCTGCCCTCGATGGCCCTCGTCGCCGGCTGGCTCGCAGGAGTCGCGTGCGTGACTCTGATCGTCTTCGCGTCCGCAGTTGGCCTGCGGGACAGCCCCCGAACGAATCGTGCGGTCTTCTTTGCGGGATGCGCGCTTCTGCTCGGACCGTCGCTCTTCTTCATCGTTTCGCATCTGACCACTCCGATTTTTCTCCCGCGTTATTTGCTGCCGTCCGTAGCGGGTGTTTGCCTGCTGGGGGCAGCGGCGGCGGATCGCTTCCGGTTCGGCAAGCGAAGCAGCGTTGCCCTCGGAGCGGTTTTCCTGGCGCTTCCGGTTGCAACTGCATTGTTGGCGCGTCCTGTGGGCCTCAACGTCACACGGGTCGATGAGCTTGCGGCGGGGCGGATCGTTGTCTGCGACAGCCTGAAGGATTTTCTGGTGATGACGCGGTACACGACGCAGCCCGCATCGCCGCGGTTCCCGCTGGATGTCGAGGTTGCGGACACGCTTCCTGGAGCCGATGCCGATGTTCGCCTGATGGTGAATTATCGGCGCGAAGGCTATTTCGCGGGGCATCTTGCCGATACGCAGACCTTGCTCGGCGAGCCCTCGTTTCTGTTTCTGGGCAATTCAGGCGCAGCGTGGTTCCGCATGCGCATCGCCGGCGATCCGCACTTCACCTGGAAGACGCTGGTGCGAATCGACAGCAGCCGGAGCCTGATCGAAGTGGACAGGCAGCCTTAATCATGGCTGGTCTGAGCATGGTGCCGACTTCCGAGCTTTGCTGATTCGAGCTAGACGTGAGCAACGTTGGCCGCCGGCGCAAGGGCCGCTGCTTCTCCGATCGCGGCGCTCCGGTAGCGGGCGGCGACCAGATACCAGACGAGCCATGCGATCGCAGGCCAGAGGAACCATTTTGAGCCGAGGCCGATCGTGGCCCAGAAGGGCTGCACTTCAAGGACAATGCAGAGCCCTGCAAGAACCGCCACGGCTGTGCGCGAGGACGTGCGCCAGGCGCCGTACGTCAGCGCGGGAAGCGCAAGGGACTGATCGTAGATCCAGCAATAAGGGGCGACAAGAATCGAGACGAGGATGAGGACGTTGCCGTTCTCGAGCCAGTCCCAGTTGCGGCGGTGGCGCCAGTAGTAAGCCAAAGCCCAGAATCCGCTAAGCGCGCTGGGTACGAAGACGAGCCATTTCGCAGCGGGGTTGACGAGCTGGCGCAACTCGACGCTGATGCAGGGAATGAACTCATCTGCAATGCCTGAGGTGCGTGCCCAGTGGGCGTATTGGGAGAAGGCTGCAGGATCGATGAACCAGGTGAGGGCACAGCTGAATGTGAGGGCTGCCAGCGCTCCGACGAGAATGCGGTAGCTGCGCGTGGCGACGATCCAGACGAGCACGATGAGGCCGAAGGGCAGAAAGAGATGCGGCTTGAGCGTGCAGAACCAGAGAGCCGCGCCGGCCAGGAAGGGGTGCGTGCGATGGAAGCGCAGAAAGAGCACCAGGCCGAGGAGCAGGAAGATGGAGGTCTGGCCCATGATGACGCACTGCAGAGCCGGGGGAAAGGCATAGCCGATCCATTCGAGGTAGGTGCCTGGTTTGCCGAACATCTTCCACAGGATGCGGACGCAGAAGATGAGAATGCCGAGCAGGAGCAGGGACCAGGGCAGCGCTCCGACACGCGGGGGCACGAATCCAAGCGGCAGGGCGAGGGGCAGAGCCCACGGCGGATTGCGCATGTAGTACGAGCCGGGCTTGCCGTCGTATCCGGCGAAGCGTTCCAGTTGCCCCATCACGACGGGGTCGTAGGGGTCCGCGTGATGGATGAGCTGAAAGCCCGTCGACCAGTAAACGACGTAGTCGCGGCCGCCCGCCAGGCGAGTGACCATGGGCATGACCAGCAGGAACAGGGTCGTCAGCGTGAAGGTGACCACGCAGGCGAAGATGATCATCGCATCGGCGAAGTCGGTTTGCCGTTTTGCGTGGAGCGGCGGGGCGGCTGCGGACATCCCTTCAATTTTAGAAACGGGTGCTGCTGCCGGCGATTCCACCTTCCGGCCATGTGCCGGTACCGCGTTCTCGGGATGCTGCGGCGTGTGCGAAGTCATCCTGCAGCCGGCACGAAAGTAGTTGCCGCCACACCCAGGGCAGAATCATGCCGGGCGGACCGACGCGCGAGCAGATACCAGACGAGCCATGCAGGCGCCTGCCAGAGCCACGAGTAGAAGAAAGTCGTTGGACCGAAGTGAAACCAGGGAACGATCTCGACCAGCAGGTACAGGGCGGCGAGAGCGGAGAGAATCCGGCGCGAGGCGGTGCGTGAAGCGGCGTAAAGCACCGCAGGAAGCGCAAGGCTCTGATCGAAAAAGAAGCAGTAAGGGGCGGCCACGATCGAGACGAGCATCAGAAGGCTGCCATGCTCGATCCAGTCCCACCGGGCTCGCCGCGGCCAGAAATAGGCGAGGGCCCACGCGGAGGCAAGAATTGCCGGTACGAAGACGAGCCATTGCGCGCCCGGATCGATGAGGTTGCGGAGCATCACGCCGAAGCAGGGGACCGGTTGCGATGAGATTCCGGAGGAGTGCGCCCAAATCCAGTATTGCGAAAAGGCGGCGGCGTCAATGGAGAGGGCGGCGAGACAGCTGAGTGCGGCGGCTGCCGTTGCGCCGGCAAGGATGCGCCACGACCGCGTGAGGAGGATCCAGAGCAGCAGGATCAAGCCGAAAGGAAGGAAGAGATGTGGCTTGAGCGTGCAGAGCCAGAGAGCGGCGCCGGCCCACAGGGGACGCGTTCGATGCAGGCGGAGGAAGAGGACCAACCCGAGAAGGACGAAGAGCGAAGTCTGGCCGACGACGACGCATTGCATCGCGGGAGGAAACGCACAGCCAAGAAGACGCAGTTGCCACCCTGAGAGGCCGAGTACGGGCTGGAGAAGGTAGACGGAGAGAAGCAGTAAGCCGAGCATCAGCAGCGACCAGGGCAGGACGGCCACGCGCGCGCTGACATATCCCAGGGGCAGCACGAGCGGCAGAGCCCAGGGTGGATTGCGCATGTAGTAGGAACCCTGTCCGGTATAGCCGGCGGTTCGCTCGAGGTCGCCCATGACGGCAGGATCCCAGGGATTGGCATGATGCGCGAGCTGCTGGCCAGTGGCCCAGTAAGAGGCGAAGTCGCAGGAGCTGGGGAGGCCGCCCTTCTGCACGAGCACGGCGAGAAGCAGTGCCGTAACGATGAGCACGAACCCGCACGCGAGGCCGATCGCCAGGTCGGCGAAGTCAGAGGTCTTTTTGGTGATGATCGCCGGCGCTGCCATCGCGTCCATTGTATTGACGCTGGACGTCTATGCTGAATCCCTCTTTAGGAAGCAATCGAGGGAGAGGGAATCAGTCACACACTACCGGAGCACGCCCGTCTCGACCCGCTAGCACTTGCGACATTTGGCCAGGATGGCCTTGTGGAGCCGCTCGCGCAGATCGTTGGGCAACTCGTACAGTTCGTGGCTGCGGTAGATCTGGATGGTCTTGCGCGTGGTGTTGAGCGTGATCTCGCAGTGTTCGCACTCGCGCAGGTGTTGCTCGAGATCCGCGCGCAGCGGAAGGGCCGCGTCCTGATCGAGCATTTCGTCGAGCTGGGCCAAAAACTCCGTGCAGGTCACTTCGCACCCACCTGGGCCTGAGCCTGTTTGCCCTGACCGCGCTTGAAGTAGCGGCTGAGGCGTTCGCGCAGCTGCAGGCGGGCTCGCAGCAGCCGCGATTTAACCGCTGGGATGCTGAGGCCCAGAGTCTCGGCTGTTTCTTCAGTCGAAAGTCCTTCTACGTCTCTCAGCACAAAGACCACCCGAAAGCCCGGCGGGAGGCCCTGAATTGTTTTGCGCAGGATGTCCGCCATCTCCGACTGTCCATACATCGCCTCCGGATCCGGACTCCAGTCGGCCAGGTCGCGCGGCATCGAGCCTTCTTCGGTCTCCACGTCTTCATCGATGGAAACCATCTTGCCCGTTCGGCGCTTCCTGAGCCGCATGAGCGCTTCGTTGACCGCGATGCGCACCAGCCAGGTATAGAACTTGGAATTACCCTGGAACTGGTCCAGCTTCTCGTACGCTTTCAGGAACGCATCCTGGACGACGTCTTCGGCGTCTTCGCGATTCTGGACGATGTGGTTGGCGATGCGAAAAACCTGGCGGTCGTACTGCCGCACCAGCTTTTCGTATGCCGCCATATCGCCCTGGCGAACGCGCTCGACGAGCGCAACGTCAGGATGAACTTCGGGCGTCCCCTGTGTTTGGATGGGAGAAGACATGAATGGCTTCAGAATTTGGACAGCTGCAGACAACCGGGCCTTCCTCCATAGTAAACGGCGCAGGGTGGGTCGATCAAAGACGACGCCAGCTCTCCTGTGCGCACTGGCGCTTGTTCTTTTGATGAGCGGGTGCCGGAAGAAGACTCCGACTTTCGCAGGCCCCCCGGATACGGTTCG
>DASZYN010000522.1:0-2325 GCA_035545435.1 Acidobacteriaceae bacterium
GAGCATGCGCAGGCCCTTGCCGGTCTGCTGTTGCAGCTTCTGGATGCCTCCACCGGCATCGGCGAGGACCACATGCTGTTTCGGAATCAGCGCGGCGCCGCCGTGGTCGGTATATGCAGGCCGGGACATCAGCCACTGCCGCAGGACCGCCGATAATTTTGCCTGCAGGGGGCCGCGCGCAACTCCCGCGCGCAAGCGTCCCAGGGGATAGAGCCAGTCCTCGTCCTTGTCGAGGAGCGCCGAGTTTGCCCCTTCCATCACCGGCTCGTTGGCCAGCGTCAGCCAGGCATCGGGAGGAAACGGAGCGACCCGGTCCCCAAAGAAACTGGGCGGCGCGATTCCTGCGACGGTGAATGCGTGGCCCTCTACATCCACTGTCGATCCCACGAGAGCGGGGTCGCCGCCGAATTGGCTCTGCCATGCGCGATAGCTCACCACCAGCACCGGAGCCGCGCCCTGCCGATCGTCGTTTTCGCTCAGCGGCCTTCCTGTAAACGCGCCCACGCCCAGGGTTGTGAAGTAAGTTCCCGAGACATACTCGGCTCGCAATGCGACGCTCGGCTGTGACCCCTTGCGCACGCTGAAGGTCTCGCCTCCCGCCTCGATCGCAGCAAGCTGTTCGAACTCCGGCGCCGCGGCCTTCATTTGCCGGTAAGCGTCATAGGAAAACAGGTCGAAGTCGCCGTCCTCATTCTGAACCGTGTTCCAGTAGCAGCAGTCGTCCCTGTCGCCGATGCGGACCAGATGACTGGGGTCGGCAACCGGCAGCGATCGCAGCAGGATTCCGTAGACGAGCGTGAAGACCGCGGTATTGGCCCCGATGCCCAGCGCCAGGGTTACGATCACCACCATCGCGAACCCCGGCGATCTCTTCATTTGCCGCAGCGCGTACTTCAGGTCGGCACTCAGCGAGTCGAGGCGCGGCCACTGCCACACTTCGCGGCTCTGCTCCTCGATGCGGGTCGCGTTGCCGAACTCGCGACGGGCCTGGAACTCGGCTTCTTTGCGGGGAACGCCCTCGCTGACGAGGTGATCGACGCGTTCCGTCAGGTGCTCGCGCATCGACTCCGACAGTTCCTGGTAACGCCGCTTCCGCGAAAACATGGCTGCTCCCCTTTTCTGACCGCGAACGCTATGCCGTGCCGAGGACGCGCGTGATGCCTGCAAACATGCGCTCGAAGCTGGAGCGCTCCGCCTCGAGGCGTTTTGCGCCTGCGGCTGTGACGCGGAAAATGCGGACCTCGCGGCCTTGCGGGGAGAGGCCGCGTTTTGAATCGAGCCAGCCGGCCTTCAGCATGCGCTGCAGAGCGGGATAGAGCGAGCCTTCCTCGATCTGGAGGAGCTCGTCGGAGATGGCTTTGATGTGTTGCGCCAGCGCGTAGCCATGCATTGGCTTGCGGTAAAGGGTCTGGAGGATCATGAGCTCCAGGGCGCCGGGAAAGAGGTCACGAGATTCTTTGCCCATCATTGTTTACAAATACTATTTCGGAAATAGTCTGTCCAGCATGGTTTGTGACGGATGGGCGGACGGAACAGCAGCCCCTCCGCTGCGCCCCGTTGCGGCGCAACCCCGCTTCGGTCGGAATGACAGACTCAAATTGGATTTGCGCGTTTCCGGGGCTGTTATGAAGGCGATGAGCTATCCGTTTCCTGCGGGCGCGGGTAATTTTCGCAAAAGGCGAAGGCAGGCGCAGCGGTTGGAAGTCAGACGGCAGCGGCGGCTTTGGCTGGTAGTCTGTAGCCAAATGCAGGACCTTCAGAAAGGATGGGAATGATGATTCTCGGGATGAGTCTTGCAGTTTTCACGCAGGTGCATGTGGCGATCAGCCTGATCGGGATCGCGTCGGGATTTGTCGTGATTTTCGCGATGATCGCGTCGAAGCGGATGCCGGCGATGACGGCTCTGTTTCTCACGACGACAATCCTGACCAGTGTGACGGGATTTTTCTTTCCGTATCACGGGGTCACGCCGGGCATCGTGATTGGGGTTCTGTCGCTGGTGGTGCTGGCGGTAGCGGTGATGGCGTGGTTTCGCGGATGGCGGCGGACGTGGGTGCTGACGGCGATCGTGGCACAGTTCTTCAACTTCTTTGTGCTGATCGTGCAGTCGTTTGAGAAGGTACCGGCTCTGCATGCGCTGGCCCCGACGGGCAAGGAGGGGCCGCTGAAGGCGGCCCAGATCGGCGCGCTGGTGCTGTTTGTGGGGCTGGCGGTCTGGGCGTACAGGAGCTCCCGGCCTCAGGCGGCATAGCCTATGGACCGCAGTGCGGTGCGTCACAGCACGCCGGGCGGCGGATCGGGTTAAGCTGAAGGGTGAGCCAGGCG
>DASZYN010000523.1:0-3823 GCA_035545435.1 Acidobacteriaceae bacterium
CTTACGCTCTTGTGTCGCTTTTGCCGTTTTGCCTGGTACATGCGCGTGTCGGCACATTCCAGCAGAGCGCCTCGGGTGACTGCATCGTCTGGGTACACGGCACATCCAACGCTGGCAGAAGCTGAGAACTCAACCAGATCAAGATATAGCGGCGCTTCGAAACAACTCTGAATTCGGTGCGCGATACCCTGCAACTCTTCGCCCGAATTCAGATTCGTGACCAGCACGGCAAATTCATCTCCCCCAATTCGAGCCAGGAGATCGTTCGAACGAGATTGATTTTTCAGGCGAGAAACGATTTCCTGCAGATAACGGTCACCCACCTGGTGGCCGAACTGATCGTTGACCTGCTTGAATCCATCCAGGTCGATATAAATCAACCCAAACTTCGTGCCTGATTCTTTTTCCCTTTCGATCGCCAGATCGAGAGCCCGATCGAAGGCGAAGCGATTTCCTGCGCCTGTCAGCGGATCGACTTCGGACCGGCGCACCAGATCGGAGTATTTTCCACCCGTTTCAATGGCGAGAGCAGCGAGACGTACGGCATTTTCGACCGCTTCCGCAGTGACCAGGTGTTTCCCGCCGTGCACCCGGAATCCCGTGCATACCTTGCCGAGAACCGTCCCCGAGCGTGCAGGGATTGCGTGTTCGACAACCTCCAGACTTGATTTTTCGGAAATTGGCGGACAGTTGCCGAAGGTCCCCTCCAGCTCGATCTCAGCCCAGCAGTATTCTGCCTGTAACTGAAGCGAAAGAAGTTCCGTGATCTGCGAGAGCGTCTCTCGCAGCGGAATCGCGCTGTTGATCCCGTCGATCACCCGCGTACGCCAGCGGTCGATCGTCGAGGCCGTGGCCACACCCTGCCTTCGTAGTTTGCGCTCAAGCAGGAATGCTTTCGCGATGGCCCCGGATACCAGGATCACCAGAACACCCAGCAGGATAATCAAATTTCGAACGGATACAGGGGACGGTCCTGCCAGCATGGCGACGTCCTGCGAAGACCGCAGCAGCAAATGAAAAGCTGCGGGTCCGCGAAATTGATCGCCGCGATCCAGGACACATATACCGGTGACGCGAACGCGTGAGCCCAGGGGAAAAGTGCGCATCGGGTCGGCGGGAAGATCCAATCCTCGCTCCGGGTGTCGGTAGAATGCAGAGAACACGCGCCCCTGCGAGGCAATCACATACTGATCCTGCGCCGCTTCCCCTACCCTCATGATGAGTCGGCCTTCGACCGATACCAGGTTGAACGCATGGGAGCCGGATGCCAGTTGCACCGGGTCCACCTTCTCCGCGCTTAGAGGGACATCCGATTGCGTGCTTTCTATCTCTGACAAAGTAAGCACGACCGAGCCATTTCTTACTTCGGGAAATCCGGAAACAAAAGCACGGTCTCCAATGCGATGCGGTTCCTCGCTGAGCGTATCTACCCAAAGCGCATTGGCGCCGTTCTGCAAAACCATCGCCGCTCCGCGCTGGTAGTAGGTAATCGTCCCTTCCACTCTCACTCGTTCGGTTTGATCTTCAATGTGAAGGGTATGAAGAATTTCGTTGAACTTTCGCGGCAAAAGCTGGCCCGGACTGCGTCGCGCCGGCGTCACAATACGCAGGTCGGAAAACGACGGTACCTCCAGCAGGATTCCGATCATTTGCGATTTGCTGTCGAACTTTCCCGCTACGGCTCCGGTGATCTCAATCGTGCTGTCCAGCAACGACCTCAGGTCCGTCGTTCCTCCGTTTGCAATCTGTGCCTGAACAGGACCTCCCGGCATGAGCAGATCGAGGAGTACGCTCCGCGAAGGACCGTCAGCGACCAGGTTGGCTGCACGCACAACGGCATGCACCGTCGCCCGCCGGCAGTCCAGGTCTCCACGGATCAGCGTCGCGAAATCCGCGGTTGCCGGCAATGGCGGCGTACCGTGACGGAGAAACGTCACGCGTCGTGCCAAAATCTCGGGCCGGAAGCTCGGTCGCGTGATCCCCTCAACCAGAACGCGGTCTCCGGTCTTCAACCCCAGGTCCGGAGCGGTCTCGACATAAATGGCTGCATCACCATCCTGCACAAAAAGGTCGATATTTCCCTTCTGGTAGTAGGTGACCGTCCCCTCAAACAGCACCGGGACCGACTGTGCCGCAGTTTCATTCGAGATCGCGTGGATGGCAGACAGAGAAGTCAGCGGCGCGCGTTGCTGTGCGCACAGAGACACAGCTACAAGCAGACAGATACTGCCAGAAAGGGCGGCGAAACTGAAACCTCGACCAACCATCGTGTAAGAGCCTTTAGTCGTGCCCGTTCCATCGTTCGCTTGCGCAAAAAAGCTTTTGGGGTCACGATCGCTCGATAACGTGCCGCAATTCTGGTGCTCCCCCAGGGAACCTGGCGGTTCACTTTGATTTCACAGCGCATCCGCCGGCGATTGAATGACACAAAGGTGGCAGCCGAACACCGAGGAGCCACTGGACAAGCATAGGCCCTCGTGCCCGCGCAAATCCCCTTTCCAGCCTCAAACCTCCAGCTCCGGTAGAGCAAGAAGCAGGGCCAGCCCCGCGTGGTGCCTTCCGGCGTCGGTCTTCATAATCGGTTGCGGCTATACTCTGAAGTTCGTAAAGAAACAGAGGGGCGCCAGGCTGATGTTCGTTCTGCAGGATAAGTACGTATTTGTTTCCGGGACAAAAAAGTGAGAACGCCTCTCCTCCGCCGAGCCATCGCGCTTCCGTTGATGCAGCTAACCCTCGCTCTCCTTGCCATCGTTCTGCCCGCTGAGGCTGCCCGATCGGGACACAGCTCTGAGCGGCGAGCCGGGCCGGAGGTAATTGCCTACGTCTTTCCTCGAGACCACGTCATTCAACCGGACGAAATCGCCCCGCGGAAACTGACCCGCATCAATTACGCCTTTGCGAATATTCAGGACGGCCGCATCGTCGCCGTCAGTCCAGCCGATGCCCCAAATCTGACCACCCTGGTTGCGCTGAAACAACAAAACCCATCTCTGCAAATTCTGATCTCCGCAGGGGGATGGCTGTGGTCGGGAAATTTCTCCGATGCAGCGCTTACACCCGAGAGCCGGTCGCGCTTCATTGAGAGCGCGGTTGCCTTCATTGAAGAACACCAACTCGATGGCCTGGACATCGACTGGGAGTATCCAGGCCAGATCGGCGCCGGCAATCGCTTTCGCCCTGAAGACAAGCGGAACTACACCCTTCTTCTGGCCGAGTTACGAAAACGCTTTGAACGTGAGCAGAAAAAGCTGGGTCGCCCCCTGCTGCTTTCCATCGCCGCCGGCGCTTCCGACGATTTTCTCGCCCATACCGAGATGCGCCAGGTCGCTCGTGCTGTCGATACCGTGAACCTGATGGCTTACGACTACTACGAGCCAGGGAGCGAGCCACGCACCGGCAATCATGCGCCCCTCTACACCGATCCTGCCGACCCAAAGCACATCTCCGCCGACGCATCCGTTCGTCAATTCGAGAGCGAAGGTGTGCCGGCGCGCAAGATCGTTCTCGGTGTGCCCTTCTATGGGCATGTCTGGGGAAACGTACCTCCAGCCAACCATGGTCTCTTCCAGCCGGGATCGCCGGTGCCGAACGCGTTCGCACGCTATCGGGACATCGTCGGCTCCATGCTGGGACAGGGCTTCACGCGCTACTGGGATAGTTCCGCTTCGGTGCCGTATCTCTACAACGCGCAAAAAGAGCAGTTCGTCTCGTATGAGGATCCCCAGTCCCTCGCCCTGAAGTGCGCTTATGTGCAGAGCATGCATCTGGGCGGAGTCATGTTCTGGGAGTACGACGGCGACGCTTCCGGTGCGCTGCTGGATAC
>DASZYN010000524.1:0-1547 GCA_035545435.1 Acidobacteriaceae bacterium
CCGTGGTGCAATGCGTACTTCAGCCAGCAGGCTCTGGAGGATTTCCAGTCGAGCCTGGCGCCGCTGGGGAAGCCGTCGAGCGTAAAGCAGATTGCGGACGAGCTGCGTGGCGGCATGACGTTCCGCGCGTTCCGGGTGGAATTCCCGAACGGGGGTAAGCCGTTGGTCATCACGACGTATGTGGAACCGGATGGCAAGCTGGAGCAGTATCTGGTGCTGCCGGGGAGTTAGACATGGTGTAGTTCGACAACGCCTGCCGCCGAAAGATAGCCCTTTCTTCCGCTTTTCACCGCCGCGTAAACGGACGTTAACAATTCGGACCCAGAATCGACTCAGTTTCTCTGAGGGGGGATTCGTGAGAAAGAGTTTGATTCTGGCCACCGCGCTGGCCGTTTGCGCAGCACCGTGCCTGGCACAACACATTACTGCGGCGGGAGCGACGTTCCCGTATCCGATCTACTCCAAATGGTTCTCGGAGTATGCGCAGCAGCACCCTGGGGTGCAGATCAACTACCAGTCCATCGGTTCCGGCGGCGGCATCAGCCAGGTGACCAAGGGGACCGTGGATTTCGGCGCCAGCGACATGCCCATGACCGACGGGATGCTGTCGCAGTCGAAGGTGAAGCTCATGCACATTCCGACGGTGCTGGGCGCCGTGGTTCCTGTGTACAACGTGCCGGGCGTAGCCGATCTGAAGTTTGCGCCGGATGTGCTGGCCGACATCTATCTGGGCAAGATCAGCAACTGGAACGATGCTCGCATCGCAAAAGACAACCCTGGCGTGAGCCTGCCGAACCAGGAGATCTACGTTGTCCATCGTTCCGACGGCAGCGGGACGACGTTCATCTTCACCGACTATCTGTCCAAGGTGAGCCCGGAGTGGAAGGGCAGCGTCGGTGCGAACTCTGCGGTGGCGTGGCCGAAGGGCATTGGCGGCAAGGGCAATGAAGGTGTGGCCGGCCTGGTACGGCAGATGCCGGGTGCGATCGGCTATGTGGAGCTGATCTACGCGCTGCAGAACAAAATTTCCTATGGATCCATTCGCAACGCGGCCGGAACCTGGCTCAAGGCGAGCATCGAGGGCGTGACGGATGCCGCGGGATCGGTGAAAACCATGCCGGCGGATTTCCGGGTGTCGATCACCAATGCTCCCGGGAAGGATGCTTATCCGATCTCCAGCTTCACCTATCTGCTGATCCCGACGGCGCCCGGGGATGCGACCAAGCAGAAGGTGATCAAGGACTTCCTGACCTGGATGCTGGAACACGGCGAGAGCGAAGTCTCGACGCTGGACTACGCTCCGCTGCCCACCAACGTAGCGGACAAGGTACGGGCGGCGATCGCGAAGCTGCCGTAAAATCCCTGGTCGTTACTGCTGGAACTCTCAACGGGGCGCGTCCATAAGAACGATGCGCCCTTTTGCTTTCCAGGGGCCGATTCCGGCCTGAAGCAAGCTTTTGCGGGCTCTTTATTTCCTTATTTTTCATCACGATTAACGTGGCATTCAAAATCGCCGGTTAGGGTAAACGAGTCGTGAGTCTGCGCAT
>DASZYN010000525.1:0-6931 GCA_035545435.1 Acidobacteriaceae bacterium
AGGCAGTGGTCGTCCCAGCCGGTTCCAAGGATGTAGGTTCCGCGGCTGTAGCGCTCGAAGTACCAGGGGTCTGTGAGGTTTGCCAGGTAGTGGGGTGGCAGGTTGAAGTAGACGTCCTGATCGTAGTAGCCGCCGAGAAAGTTGCTCAGGTCGAAGGCTCCGCTCATCGAGAGGAATCCGGTGAAGCGATCCGGATGGCGCATGGCGATGTTCACCGCATGGTAACCGCCAAAGCTGGCACCGAGCGCGACCAGATGCGGGTCGAGATTCTTCAACCGGATCAGCGGCAGCACCTCGTCCAGCAGGTAGTTCTCGTACTGCATGTGGCGCGCAATGCGCCAGCGCGGCGGCACGTTGCGCTTGTACCAGCTCTCGGCGTCAACCGAGTCGACGCAGAAAAGCTGAATCTGGCCCGCGTCGATCTTGTGCGCGACGGCGTGGACGAGCCCGCGATCCTCGTACTCGAAGAACCGGCCCTGCGAGGAGGGAAAGACGAGGATGGGAACGCCGCCATGGCCGAAGACGAGCAGCTCCATGTCGCGATCCAGACGCCACGACCACCATTTGTGATATTCGCGGTTCATAGCTTGTTCACGCAGCCGTTACGGTATCGTAAAGCATCGGAATGCAGAGAGCGCGGGAGAATCCGCCGAAGCGCCACAGCGACACCAGGAGAGATCAGGAACCGTTGGACTTCCAGACCGAGAGCCTGACGCCGACTGCGGAGCAACCTGTCGAGCCGGCGGACCCGTCCCATCCGCGCGTCACCAGGCATGCGGGGTTTTCGAGCCGCTTTCTGCCAGGGGAGCGCGACATCAGCGTCTACGTGCCGCCCGGATACGACGAAGATTCGGAGCGGCGCTATCCTCTGCTGGTTTTGCAGGACGGCCAGAACCTGTTCGACCCCTCGACGTCGTTCGTTCCGGGAAGAACGTGGAGGGTGGCCGAAGGCGCCGACCAGGCCATAGCAGCAGGGGAAGTGGAACCGCTGGTGATTGCGGGTGTCGCGAATGCCGGCGAGCGGCGCATCGCTGAGTACACACCGACCCGAGACATGAAGCTGGGCGGCGGCGAGGCAGGGAAGTACGCATTGCTGGTGATTCGGGAACTGCTGCCGTTCCTGCACGCGCGGTATCGTTTGCTCAGTGGGCCCGATCACACCGGTATCGGTGGGTCGTCGCTGGGCGGGCTGGTTTCGTTCTGGATGGGCCTCGCGCATCCGGAGATTTTTGGCCGTCTCGCTGTGTTATCGCCCTCAGTGTGGTGGAATCATCGCTACATCCTGGCGTATCTGAACGACGTTGGTCCTGGCCTGCCGCGGCGGCCGAGAATCTGGCTCGATGCAGGCGACGAGGAAGGGCGCCGCACGCTCAGAGACGCAGAGGCGCTGCGCGCGCGGCTGCGCAAGCAAGGCTGGCGCGACGATCTGGACCTGCATTTTGAAACGGTAGCCGGAGGCACACACGATGAAGCCTCCTGGGCCGAACGGGTCCAGCCCATGCTGCGGTTCCTTTTTCCGGGCCCGCACAGCAGGAACAAGCAGACGTTTGCAGAGGATTCGCGATGAGCGGGACACCGATGGAGCTGATTCGCAGCCTCGACGAAACTGCGCGGGCCCTTCAGCAACTGGCTCATCGGGTGCGCGGCGCAGCTGCGGATGTCGCCGACCCGGTTCTGCGCGAGGAGATGCTGGAGAGTGCTGCCGGCTGGGAGCGACGCGCCGGGGAGATGTCCGAAGCGATCCTGCGCTGGAAGCGCGAGATCAACTAATCCGCGCTCCAGCGCTACGCGACATGGCGCCGGAACGCCTGAAAACGCGGGCCCGCCAAACCCGGTATACTTACAGTTCAGAGGATGTTCCGGACCAGAAGGCCCTGACTGCCGTCCCGCCGTGCAAGTGCGCAGGCTGCGGATTCCGGCTGTGGGTCTTTTTTGATTCCGGGACTGTCATCCGCGCGGCTCGGATGTTCTTGAACGCGGACCCTCTGGAACCCTCATGGGCGACCTACTCGACAGCATCCACTCTCCCGCCGATCTGAAGAAATTATCTGTCCCGCAACTGGAATCTCTTGCACAGGAGATTCGGGAGCGGTTGATCGTCACTCTTTCGAAGACCGGCGGCCATTTGGGGCCGAATCTGGGCGTGGTTGAACTGACGCTCGCCCTGCATTATGTCTTCGATACTCCGTCGGACAGGTTTGTATTCGATGTGAGCCACCAGGCGTACGTGCACAAGATGCTGACAGGACGCTGCGACCGCATGGAGACGATGCGCCAGCCGGGCGGATTGAACGGCTTCATGCTGAGGACGGAGAGCGAGCACGATTGCTATGGCGCCGGACATGCGGGTACGGCCTTGTCAGCGGCTCTGGGCATGGCGGTGGCGCGCGATCTGGCCGGAGGCAACGAACACGTGATCGCGCTGGCGGGCGACGCGGCCTTCACCAACGGCATTTCCTTCGAGGCGTTGAATAATATTGCCGATCAGACGAAGCGGCTGATCGTGGTGCTGAACGACAACGAGTGGTCGATCGATCGCAACGTTGGTGCGATTGCGAAATACCTGCACAAGATTGTGACCAACCAGCATGTGAGCCAGCTGCACGAGAGCGCGGGACGGCTGCTGGCACGCATCGGCGGCAAGAGCGCGGTCAATGTGGTGAAGCGTGCCGAGGAAGCCGCGAAGGGCATGCTGTGGCCATCGGTTTTGTTCGAGGAGTTCGGACTGACGTACTACGGTCCGGTGGATGGACACAATCTTGCGCAGATGATCGAGAGCTTCCGCTTCCTGAAACAGCAGGAGCGTCCGGTGATTCTGCATGCGATCACGCAGAAGGGCCGTGGATTCCAGCCGGCACTGGACAAGCAGAAGAAGTTCCATGGGCTGGGGCCTTACGATCCGGAAACCGGGAAGACCGAGTCGAGCGGGCAGCGGACGTACTCGGAAGTCTTCGCCGAGACGCTGGTGAGGTTAGCGAGCGAAAACGAGAAGGTCGTAGCGATCACCGCGGCCATGCCCAATGGCACGGCGCTCGATCTTTTCCGGCCGCATCATCCGCAGAAGTATTTCGATGTTGGCATCGCTGAGGAACATGCGGTGATTTTCGCGGCGGGGATGGCGACGCGGGGTTTCAGGCCGGTTTGTGCGATCTACTCCACGTTTCTGCAGCGGGCCTTTGACCCGATCGTCCATGACGTGTGCCTGCAGAATCTGCCGGTGATGTTCTGCATGGACCGCGCAGGATTGAGCGGCGATGACGGTCCGACGCATCACGGCCTGTTCGATATTGCGTATCTACGCGGCGTACCGAACATCGTGCAAATGGCGCCGACGGATGAAGATGAGCTGGCCGATATGATGTACACGGCCCTGCTGCATGAGGGGCCAAGCGCGATACGCTATCCGCGTGGCACGGGACCGGGCGCAAAGATCAAGCAGCATCCGCAGGCGCTGCCACTGGGCAAGGCGGAGCTGGTTCAAAGCGGCGATGATTTTGTGATTCTGGGTCTGGGCACACTGTTGCCGATGGCAAAGGAACTTGCCTCGCATCTGGAGCAGCAGGGGTACTCCGCCGCGGTCATCAACCCGCGATTCATCAAGCCGCTCGATCGGGAGCTGATCGCGCGTTGTGCACGGAACGCGTCGGCGGTGATCACGTTTGAAGATCACGTGCTGATGGGCGGATTCGGGAGCGCTGTGATGGAAGCTCTCAGCGAGATGGGCATTGCGACACCTGTGGTTCGCATCGGGTGGCCGGACCAGTTCATCGAGCACGGCAAGGTCGATTCGCTGCGTGCTCGTCACGGTGTAAGCGTAGAAGCGGCGCTGGAGAAGCTTGCTCCCTGGCTCCGACGAGGGGCAGCCCGGCTTGTGGCGCAATAGATGTAGGTGTTTCGTTGGCGTCCTTTCGCGGCGGTGTGGGAAGATGCGGAGAGAACCCAACGGCTTCGTTCTATGACAACGACCTCCTCCGTCCAGCTTCGATCCTCGCGCATTCGCGAGCGCCGCGATCGCGGTATCGTCGCTATCGGCATCTTCAAGCTGCTGCAGGGGGCCTTGTTTATCCTGCTCGGAATTGGCGCCATCCGCCTGTTACACAAAGACCTCATGCAGGTGGCCGAACATCTTATCCTCGCGATGCGCTTCGACCCGGAAGGCCGATTTGTGAACCTGGTGATGGACAAGGTAGCGCTGATCGATCCGCACCGGCTGAGGCAGATCAGCCTTGCCATCTTCGCGGTTGCGTCGCTGGATCTGATTGAGGGAATCGGCCTGGTGCTGGAGAAGGCATGGGCGGAATATGTGACCCTGGTCCTGACAGCTTCATTTCTGCCCTGGGAGTTCTTCGAGATTATCCGCCGAGCCACATGGATGCGAGCCGCACTTCTGGGGATCAACCTGGTCGTGGTGATCTACCTCATCTATTACGTACAAGCGCGCATGAGAGAACGGCGACTGCGAAAAGGCGGAGTTCAGTGATGCAGGAACGGCGAGGTTCCGGCGCGGGGGGACGTGCATGAAGCGAGCCTGCGTGATCGGATCGGGTCCAAACGGCCTGGCAGCGGCGGTTGTGATGGCGCGCGCAGGGCTGCCGGTCGAAGTGTACGAAGCGGAACCGATCCCGGGTGGCGGGGCCCGCACCATGGAGCTGACACAGCCCGGGTTCCAGCACGATTTTGGATCGGCGGTACATCCGATGGGCGCCGGGTCGCCGTTTTTCTCGTCTCTCCCGCTGGCTGAATTCGGTCTGCAGTGGATTCATGGCACGTCACCGCTGGCGCATCCGCTGGACGACGGTACAGCCGTGACGCTGGAGCACAGCCTGCGCGATCAGGAAGCACAGCTTGGTGAGGACGGTGTTGCCTGGCGTGAGCTCATGGAGCCGATTGCGACCGAATGGCCGGATTTTGCTCTGGATGCGATGGCCCCGCCAACCCGAATTCCGCGGCGGCCACTGCTGATGGCCAGTTTTGCGCGCAAGGCGATGCAGCCGGCCAATGCCCTGGCGCGACGGATCTTTCGCGGCGAGCGGGCGCGGGCCCTGTTCGCAGGACTGGCGGCGCATTCTTTCCTCAGTTTCGATGAGCCGTTGAGCCCGGCGGTGGGTCTGGTGCTGGGAGCCGCGGCCCACGTGGTGGGGTGGCCAGTTCCGCGCGGCGGATCGCAGGCGATCACCAATGCTCTGATGGGATACCTGGAAAAGCTCAATGGCCGCGTTCACACCAGTCATCGGATCACGTCGCTGGACGAGACGGATCCGCAGGATGGTCCGGTGCTCTGCGATTTGACACCGCGGCAATTACTGATGATTGCCGGCGATCGGCTACAAAGAACCTATCGCAAAGCCCTGCAGGAATTTCGATACGGTCCGGGCATTTTCAAGATTGATTACGCGCTTTCGGCACCGATCCCGTGGACTGCGCGCGAGTGCAATCGGGCGATCACGGTGCATCTGGGGGGAACGCTGGAGGAGATTGCGCGATCGGAGTTTGCCGCAAGGCATGGTGCGGTTGCGGAGAAGCCCTTTGTGTTGCTGGTGCAGCCGTCGCTCTTCGATTCCACGCGTGCGCCCGAAGGAAAGCACGTTGCCTGGATGTACTGCCATCTTCCGCACGGATCGACCGAGGATATGACAGGCCGCATTGAGGCGCAGGTGGAGCGTTTCGCACCGGGGTTTAAGGATTGCGTACTGGCACGCCGGACATGGTCGCCAGCGCAACTGGAAGCGATGGACGGCAATCTGGTTGGAGGGGACATCGGTGGCGGCGAATTGTCGATGCGGCAGTTCTTCTTCCGCCCCGCTCTCGGGAACTACTACACCGGTACGCGCAATTTGTATCTGTGTTCTTCGTCGACGCCGCCCGGCGGAGGGGTCCATGGGATGTGCGGCTACCACGCCGCCCGCATGGCCTTGCGGCGGTTATGATTTCTGCCCCGCCATCTCGGCTACAGCGGCTACAGCTCGGTCGCTGATCTTCTGGCGCACCTGATTCATCTTTGTCCAGGGATCATGCTTGAGGCGCGCCTTCCACGCATCGAAATTCGCAACGGCGAACTGTTTTGGATCCGTGTGCTCCAGTTCTTTCCAGGTGAGCGGCATGGCAACGCGAACGCCGGCGCGGGCACGGGGAGAATAGGGCGCGACGGCGGTAGCTCCGCGTTCATTGCGTAAATAGTCGAGGAAGATCCGCTTTGTGCGGGCGGACTTGGTCATTTTGGTCAGGTATAGCGCGGAGTTGGAGCGCTCCATCATGAGCACAAAGTTGTGAGTGAATTCTTTGATCTCCGGCCACTCCCTCTCTGGCTCGATGGGAGCGACGACGTGAATGCCTTTGCCGCCGGTCGATTTGACGAAGGTCTCGAGGCCGAGGTGCTTCATCAGGTCGCGAACTTCAATGGCGCTTTCTACCAGGCGTTTCCAGGGCAGCTCGGGATCCGGATCGAGGTCGATGATGATGCGATCGGGCTGCTCCAGAGTCTCGTTGCTGGATCCCCACGGGTGTAATTCCATGACACCCATCTGGCCGAGGCCGACGAGGCCTTCGCGCCTGGAGACCGTGACGTATTCCTCTCGTTGCGGATTGCCGCCCTTCTTCACCGTGACCGGCACGCTGTCCACGCCGTCCGGCATGCCCTTGCCGATTTGCTTTTGGAAGAAGCAAGGTTTACCGCTTCCTTCCGGGCAGCGGACGATGCTCAGCGGGCGATCAGCGATATGGGGCAGCAGATGATCGGCAACGGCATCGTAGTACTCCACCAGTTGCAGCTTGGTCAGGTGCGATGACTCGTCAAGAATCTTATCGGGATGAGTGATGGATAGCCCGGCCACCTGGGTACGGTTGGGTGATTTGGAGGGTCTGGGGCTCTCAACTTTCGCCGCAGTTCCTGCAGGCACAGAGTGTTTCGCCTTTTTTGCATCGTGATGCGGTG
>DASZYN010000526.1:0-5679 GCA_035545435.1 Acidobacteriaceae bacterium
GACGTGCACGGGGAGACGGTGCAACTGCTGAACGAACGATTCCCCTACTGGTTCTGCGGGAATTTCAAACGGTACAACGGCCGGGATGCAGAGTTGCCCTTCGACCAGAATGAGGTGCTGGCGCTGATTGCTCCCCGACCACTCTATATTGCGAGCGCGATCCTCGACGGGAATGCCGATCCGCAGGGTGAATTCCTGGGCGCGCTGGCCGTCACGCGGGTCTATCGATTTCTGGGAAGCTCAGGCCTGCCTGCGGCGAAATGGCCCGCTGTGAACCAGCCGCTGCTGGGGCGGGTGAGCTACCACGTTCGCAGCGGGGAGCATAGCGTGACGGCGTTCGATTGGGAGCAGTATCTGCGGTTCTGCGATCGATCTGTAAAGGCTGCCGCGAAGAGCCAGTGATGCGCAGCGGCTTGTCCAAAACTATGGCGTAGCCCGGACGAAACCATGACGCATCGATCCGCCGTTTTAAGATCGCCCATCGCTCGTCCTGCATAGGCTATCTGCGCTAAGAGGAGGGAAGACCCGTTTCCCCTCCCGAAATAGAGCCTGAGCAGAGGGCACGACAGCGACAAAGATGGTCGGTTAGGCCTGGTCCCGCCGCCGTCCGGCTTTCGTGCGGCCATTCTCGGAGCGAAGCACGGGAGGCGGCCCGCCAATCTCGAGGTCCTGGGCGGACTGGGCGCGCATGAGATGGCGTTCCATGACGGAACGGGCTTCAGCGGCGTTACGGGAACGAATGGCCCGGTAGATTTCGCGGTGCAGATCGGCAGATTCCTTAAGATCGCGGGAGCGCTCCGCTGTTTTGCGGCGCTCATCATAGAGAGCCGAGGTGATCGTCTCCATCAGCGCGGCGAGGATAGGATTGCCCGAGGCCTGGGCGATGACGCGATGGAAGCGCACGTCGTGAATGAGGTATTCCATCGGATTGTCGACGGTGGCGTACATTTCGGCGACTTCTTCGGAGAGGGCGGCAAACTGCTGCTCCCGGCCGCGCTCGGCGGCCAGGGCGGCAAGTTCGCTCTCGAGGATGCGGCGCGCCTCGAACATCTGCCAGGACTGGAAACCGTGCAGCGCGCCCAGCAGGCTCAGAGAGGATTTGCCCAGCTCCGGTGGTCCGTTGGCGACGAAGGTGCCCACTCCGTGGCGGACATCCATCACCCCCATGGCCGCCAGGTAGCCGATTCCGGTGCGCAGGCTGGCGCGGCTGATGCGCAGCTTTCGCGCGAATTCGCGTTCCGGCGGAATCCGGTCGCCGGGCTGCAATTCGCCGGATTCGATCATGCCGCGGATGTGGTTAACCACCCGCATGGTCATGTGCGTATCCGATTTCGGCATGGCCTCCTCAGCCGGGAGGTTCAGTTCCTGCGCTTGGCTGTTCCTCATTCCGAGATTTACAGTACCTTACGCTGCATTTGTTGTAAGGTCCAACAAAAGAACGGCTGAATTCTAAAGACTGCGGTGTATCCTAGTGGTCGGACCACGACGCCGCAGTGCTGATTCTGCGAGTGCAGGAGGTCAACCAGTCCGATGTCCACCCGTGCTATGGCTCTGATTCATGACGATCGCCTGTTTCCGGCTGATCCCACCATGCGCAGCATCGCGCGCCGCTTGTACGCCGAAGTGCGGGATCTGCCCCTGATCTGTCCGCACGGCCATACCCAGGCCTCCTGGTTTGCCAAAGACCAGCCGTTTCCCAACCCGGCCCAGCTCTTTGTGCAGCCCGATCACTACGTCTTCCGGATGCTCTACAGCCAGGGCATTCCCATGGAAGACCTCGAAATCGGCGCCCCGGAAATCAAGGATCCCAGGCGCGTTTGGCGCATTTTCGCGGAGAACTACTCTCTGTTCCGGGGAACGCCAACGCGGATTTGGCTGGATTACGCGTTCCATGAGCTCTTCGGGCTGGACGAGCGGCTGTCCGCCGCGACGGCCGATCTGTATTACGACGTGATCGCAGAGCGCCTGACGACGCCGGAGTTCCGGCCTCGCGCGCTGTATGAGCGGTTCCGCATTGAGGTGCTCTGCACCACGGAGTCCCCATTGGATCCGCTGGCCGCTCATCAGGCGGTTCGTGATTCCAGCTGGAAGCCGCGGGGCGCCGCAGCGCGAATCGTGCCGGCGTTTCGGCCGGACCCGGTGGTGGATCCGGCGTTCAGGGGCTTTGCGGAGAATTTGGCGAAGCTTGGCCAGATGACCGGCGAAGATACCGGCGCCTGGAAGGGGTATTTGCGTGCGCTGGAAAAATCGCGAGCGCGCTTCAAGGCGCTGGGGTGCACGTCGACGGATCACGGGCATCCGACGGCGCTCACGGCGGATTTGCCGCTGGCGGAAGCCTCGGCTTTGTACGACGCTGTTCGCCTGGGACGTGCCGACGCGAAGCAGGAGGAGCTGTTCCGGGCCCAGATGCTCACCGAGATGGCGCGGATGAGCGTGGAAGACGGCCTGGTGATGCAGCTGCATCCGGGCTCGTTCCGCAATCACAATCGAAAGATTTACGAGAAGTACGGGCGCGATGTTGGCGCGGACATTCCGGTCGCTACGGATTACGTGCGTGCGTTGCATCCGCTGCTGGAGCGCTTCGGCAATGAGAAGAAGCTGACCCTGATCCTGTTCACGCTGGACGAGACGACCTATACACGCGAGTTGGCCCCGCTCGCCGGACACTATCCTTGCCTGCGGCTGGGACCGCCGTGGTGGTTCCACGACAGCCCCGAGGGGATGCTGCGCTTCCGCGAACAGGTCACGGAGACTGCAGGCTTCTACAACACCGTCGGCTTCAATGACGACACGCGCGCGTTCCTGTCGATCCCTGCGCGGCACGACGTGGCGCGCCGCATCGACTGTGTGTGGCTCGCGCGACTGGTGGCCGAGCATCGCCTCGACGAGGACGAAGCGGTGGAGGTTGCGCACGATCTCGCCTACAATCTGGTGCGGAAAGCCTACAAGCTCGAACCGGGCAGTTAGCGGTCAGCAGTCAGCGGCATCCCTGCATTTCCAGCAGGGCGGGTCTGGATGGGGACCGCGAGTATCGGAGATTGAATGGCGACAAGAAGCCCGGAATCACGCTCGTTTTTCGGCACCTTTGGCTCCCCGGATCGCGTAACCCACCAGCGCTGGGTGATCTGCGCGTTGCTGTTCTTTGCGACGGTCATCGCCTACGTCGATCGTGGTGTGATCGCCTATCTCGAAAAATTCCTCGAAGGGATCATCCCCGGACTCAACAGCGTCAAGTATGGCTATATTCTGGCCGCGTTTCAGGCCGCGTACGCAATCGGGATGGTTGTAGCCGGTGGATTGACCGACAAGCTGGGCACCCGCAAGTCGTTTGCGATCGCCATTGGCTTATGGAGCGTCGCTGCGATGCTGCCCGGTGCGGCATTTTCCGTCGTTACGTTTGGCATTGCCATGTTCCTGCTCGGCCTGGGCGAAGCAGCGAATTTTCCCGCGTGCATCAAGACCGTTGCCGAGTGGTTCCCCAAACGTGAACGCGCGCTGGCCACAGGCATCTTTAATTCCGGCGCAAACATTGGCAACATTGTCGTGCCGCTCGTCGTTCCCGCCCTGGTTGTGGTGGTCGGTTGGCGCGGCGCGTTTGTCGTCACCGGCGGCGCCGGGATTGTGTGGCTGATTTGCTGGCTGATCTACTATCGCCGGCCGGAGCAGCACCGCAGCGTTTCGAAAGCGGAACTGGATCTGATTCTCAGCGATCCGGTGGAAAAGCTCGAAAGCGTTCCGTGGAGCCGGGTCTCGCCCCGCAAAGAAACCTGGGCCTTTGCCATCGGCAAATTTCTCACCGATCCCATCTGGTGGTTCTACCTTTTCTGGCTGCCGCGTTATCTCCAGCAAACATTTGGGCTTAGCCTGGCTTCGAACCGCCTGCCGCTCGTGATTATCTACAGCGTTTCGACTGTGGGCAGCATCGGCGGCGGATGGATTTCTTCCACGCTGCTGAATTCCGGCAAAACCGCAAATGTCGCCCGCAAAACTGCGATGCTGATCTGCGCGTTGTGCGTGCTGCCCGTGTTTGCAGCGCCCTATATTCATCACCTTTGGGTGGTGGTGGGCCTGGTGGGTTTGGCGACTGCTGCCCATCAGGGATGGTCGGCGAATCTGTTCACGCTCCCGTCCGATATGTTTCCCAAGGCAGCGGTGGCCAGCGTAATCGGCATTGGAGGCATGGCGGGGGCCATCGGCGGTGTGTTGATGCAGTTGGCGACCGGATACATCGTCAAGCTGACCAACAGCTATGTGCCGCTCTTCGTCATTGCCTGCCTAGCGTACGTCGTCGCGCTGGCGATCATTCACGGGATTACGCCAAAGCTGGCGCCGGCCCGGATCGAGTCGTAAAGGGAGGAGGGATCGCAGATGAGTCTCTATTGCAACGTGGGCAGCGCTGATACGGACCTCTCCGGGCAGAAGCTGAACGATCTGTTGGTGCAGACCCTCGACAAGCTGGGGCCGCGCAAGCGGGTGCTGGTGATTCCGCCGGATATCACACGCCTGCACTCCCAGGCGGGCGAGCTCACGCAGTTCGCGTGGAAATACTATGGCGATCGGCTGGCGGCGGTGTTGCCGGCGCTGGGCACGCATGCTGCGATGTCATCGGAGCAGCTCACGCGCATGTTCGGCGATATGCCACAGTCGCTGTTCCATATTCACAACTGGCGAACGGACATTGAAACCATCGGGGAGTTGCCTCCTTCGTTCATCGAGGAGCAGTCGGAAGGCAAACTGCACTACTCCTGGCTGGCCCAGGTCAACCGGCTGCTGCTCAACGGAAATTTCGATCTGATCCTTTCGGTGGGGCAGGTCGTGCCGCATGAAGTCATCGGCATGGCCAACTACAACAAGAACGTGCTGATCGGGACGGGCGGACGAGAAGGCATCAACCGCAGCCACTATCTGGGCGCCGTGTACGGGATGGAGCGCATCATGGGCCGCGCCGATAATCCCGTGCGGCGGGTGCTGAATACCGCTTCGGACCGCTTCCTGAAAAACCTGCCCATCGTTTACGCGCATACGGTCGTCGGGCGTGGGGCGGACGGCGGTTTGGTGACGCGCGGATTCTATGTTGGCGATGACGTTGCCTGCTTCCACAAGGCGGCGGAACTGAGCCTGCAGGTGAATTTTGAGATGCTCGACGAGCCGGTGCGCAAGGCGGTGGTGTTTCTCGATCCGCATGAGTTCCGCAGCACGTGGCTCGGCAGCAAGTCCATCTACCGTACGCGCATGGCGCTGGCGGACGGTGCGGAGTTGATCATCCTGGCGCCGGCGGTGAAGGAATTCGGCGAGGATCGGACGATTGACGCGCTGATCCGCAAGTACGGCTACCGCGGGACTCCGGCGACGCTGGAGGCTGTGGCGAAAAATGCCGATCTGGCCGCGGACCTAAGCGCCGCCGCACATCTGATCCACGCCTCGTCGGAGGGCCGCTTCACGATCACGTGGTGCCCCGGCCATCTGACGCGCGAAGAAGTGGAAGGCGTGGGATTCAGCTACGGCGACCTTGCCGAGATGCAGCGTCGCTACGATCCCGCAAAGCTGAAGCACGGTTTTAACAATGTGGAAGGCGAAGAGGTGTTCTTCGTCGCAAACCCGGGCCTGGGACTCTGGGCCCATCGCGATCGATTTAAAGACTGAGGTACTTATGGCAACGACGGAACTCGGAAAATTTTC
>DASZYN010000527.1:0-2237 GCA_035545435.1 Acidobacteriaceae bacterium
CCCTCCGCCGTCATCACGCTCAAGCAGGGCTTCGGCCGCCTCATCCGCTCCCTCGACGACCGCGGCGTTCTCATGCTCCTCGACCCGCGCCTCGAGCGCCAGCGCTACGGCCGCATCTTCCTCGAAAGCCTGCCCCCCTACCGCATCACCCAAAACATCGCCGACGTCGAAGCCTTCTTCAGCAGATAGTTCTTCCCCTTGTCATCCCGACCGAAGCGGAGGGACCTGCTTTGGTTCCGCATAAAGAAAATTCGGAAGCACCCCACGAGCGGGGAAGTGAAAGAAGAAAGGAAGCGGAATCAGGAGGACTACGCTTACTGCCGCAACAACGCCTCGATATCCCGGCTGCCGCGAAAAACGTGGAGGATCAACACATCGCTCCGTTCAATGCGGTAGATGATGACATATTGCCCGAGAGCAAAGCTGCGCAGCCCGGCACGCAGATCCACATCGCGCGCGCGTCCGATGTGCGGGTGGCTTGCCAGCAGGTAGAAGGTGTTCGTTACCGAGTCAATCAACCGATCGGCGATCTCGACACTGCCGCTTTCCTTCGCGACGTAGAGCCAGATGTTGTCGAGTTCATCTTCGGCTTCCGGCGCCAGGCGGTGAGCCATCAGCGAGAAGAGGATGATTCGGTGGCCAGACGGCGCCGTCCGCGCTGCTTCACATCGTCGGCCAGCTCGAGCATAGAATTCCGGGTGATCGGTCGCCCCGCGCCACCAGCCAGGGAAGCCTCGGCCAGGTCCACCGCAGTCAGGATTTCCGCGCGGCCGCGCTCGCGCTCTTCCCAGAGGGAAAGCGCCTCCTGAATGGCGTCTTCCTCACGGAGCAGGCGTCCACTCTCGACAGCCTGGCGGATAAATGCCTTTTGATCGGAAGTGAGTTGGACGTCCATACGCTTGAGCGTAAGGTCGGGCCGAGCGAGTGTCAATCATAGGCCGGTATGACTCTGAGCTCATTGCAGTCGGCTTCTCCCTCCTCCTGCGCCAAACCGCGCAATCCTCCAGGCTGTGTGACGCAGCGCACATTCCACCGCGCACCCCCGCGCACAGGTGATCCTCAGCACCAACACCCGTGATTTCAATCACATGTCGATTGCCCCGCACTTTGGCCCGCCCCGTGCAATAAGTCCCGGTGTCAGTCAACACCCCAGGAGATACGACCATGGAACGGAATCAGGGATGCATGGATTGCCCGGCGCGCGGTAAGCACATGTTCTGCAGCATGAAAGAGACGGAGATGGGAAAGTTCGACACCCTTGGAACCCAGGTCCGCTTCAGCACCGGCGCGGTCATCTTCCGCGAAGGCGATAACTGCGGATCGGTGCACGTTCTCTGCTCCGGACGCGTGAAGCTCTCCGCCACCAGCCGCGAAGGCCGCACCCTGATCCTCAAGATCGCTCGCGCCGGCGAAGTCCTCGGCCTCTCCGCCGCTCTGGCCGGCCAGCCCTTCGAAGTCACCGCCGAGACCGTGGAGCCGTGCACGCTCAAGACCATCCGCCGCCAGGCGCTGCTCGATTTTCTCGATCGCCACCCCGACGCCAGCATGCGCGCCGCGCGCGCCGTCGCCCAGGAATACAAAGCGGCTTTCAGTGAAGTCCGCCGGTTAGCCCTCCCCGCCACCGCCTCCGGCCGCGTCGCCAATCTGCTGCTCGACTGGAGCCGCGAACAAGCCCCCGAGCACGCCGCCAACGGCCGCTGCATGATGCCCCTCACCCACGAAGAGATCGCATCCATGACCGCCACCACGCGCGAAACCGTCACCCGCGTCCTCGGCCAGCTCAAGCGCGATCAACTGATTTCCATCCGCGGCGCCTCGCTCACCGTTCTGCAACCACAGGCGCTCGAACGGCTCGCGGTGTAACAAGCCAGGCCCTCCCCCTGGAGCTGTGAATTTTCCTTGCTGTACTTGCAGTGATCCTCCCGAGGCAGCCCGCAAAGGCTGCCTCCTTTATTTGCGTTGAGGAAGGGTTCGGGTGTCCACAACGCCGCATCCGGCTGAGTCCGCCGAAAATCCCCAATGTCCGAGATGCCGACTTTTCCGTCAGGACTTCGCTGAGCGCATTGGCATGAAGTCACCCCATGACGGCCAACGTCGCGAACGCAGTCGTCTGCTAGACTGTTGAGAAATTTTCGCCGGTGAGGTGATCGATGCGTCTCCGCTCTGTTTGCACCGCTTTCATTCTGGGAGGGTGTGTTCTGGCGAGCACTGCACAAACGGGCTCGGCGCAAACGGGG
>DASZYN010000528.1:0-3176 GCA_035545435.1 Acidobacteriaceae bacterium
GCGCCGCGCGATGCCAAAACCGGAGAACTGAAGCCGGCAACGGCCTGAATCGAAAACGAGAAGAATGCCACCAACTCAGCACAAAGACTATTACGCGACCCTAGGGGTGAAGAAGTCTGCCACCTCCGAGGACATTCGCAAAGCGTTCCGTAAGCTCGCGCGGAAATATCACCCGGATGTGAATCCGGGCGACAAGAAGGCCGAGGAAAAGTTCAAGGAAATCTCCGAAGCCAACGACATCCTCTCCGACGACAAGAAGCGGAAGATCTACGACCAGTTCGGCTTCTATTCCGATCAGATCGATCCGGCGACCGCTGAAGCTGCGGCGCGCGGCGGATACGGTCCGGGCGGTTCGCGCGGTGGCGCCCATGAAGGAGTCCCCTTCGATTTCGGCGGATTCGACTTTTCCGAGGAAGCGCCCGGCGCATCGACGGGGGGATTTGGAAACTTCCGCGATATCTTCTCCGGGATGTTCTCGCGGGGCGGGGCCCAGGCGCACGGTCCGCAGCCGGGCACCGATCTGGAGTACACGGTCAACGTCGATTTCTGGACGGCGATCCGGGGCGGTGTGGCGCGCCTGGAGATTCAGCGCCAGGAAGCTTGCGCGACCTGCCACGGGCGCGGGTCGATGGGCGGCACGCAGACCTGCCCGGAATGCCACGGCACCGGACAGGTGACGCAGATGGGCGGACGGATGAAGTTCAACATCCAGTGCCCGCGCTGCAACGGAAGCGGCAAGGTTCAGAATCAGTGTCCGACCTGCCATGGGGAAGGCGTACTCTATCGCACCGAGCCGCTGGAATTCCGCATCAAGGCCGGCACCCGGGACGGACAGCGCATCCGGCTCGCCGGCAAGGGCAATGCGGGCACGCACGGCGGTGCGGCGGGCGATCTTTACCTGGTGATCCGCGCGGGATCGCATCCGGTATTCACGCGAACAGGCGACGATATTTATCTGACCCTGCCGGTGACGGTGAGCGAAGCGGCGCTGGGCGCGCGCATCGAGGTGCCCACGATCGACGGACGCGCGCAGCTGCGGATTCCCCCGGGAACCCAGAGCGGACAGAAGCTAAGGATGCGGGAGCGCGGCGTGCCGTCGGCCACGAAAGACGGCGTGCGCGGCGACGAGATTGTGACCGTCGAGGTCTCGGTGCCGCAACTGCGCGATGAGCGCTCGCGGGAAATTCTGCGGGAGTTTGCGAAGCTGAACCCGGAGGATCCACGCGAGGGAATCTGGGCGAAGGTTTAGTTGAGCCGCTTTCCGGGCGTGAGTAGCCCGCAGGCGAAATCCTGAGCGAGCGGAGCGAGTCGAAGGATCTCTGAAATGAGCATTGATTTCAGTAACGATGAGATTGGGTGTTTTGCGGTAGGTCACTTTAGAAAGGTTGCAGTGTAGATGCCACTGTTTCGCGGACCATGGCCGAAGCCTCCCGAGGAGCAGGATCCGGACACGCGACGCGCCACGCAGATGCTGAACGCGGCCATGTCGTATGCGCGGCTGATCCTGAAGCGCTACGGCCAGCTGGCGCCATTTGCGTTCGCGATGGACCGCGACGGCAACGTGGCGCGGGAGACGATCGAGATTCCGCGGCTCCCACGCGATCCGGAGCGCCTCTTTAAGCTGATGACGGAGCATGTTGCGGAGCGCGTCCGGCGGGGATTGATCCAGGGAGTGGCTCTGTGCGCCAATGTCAGTTTGGCCACGCCTTCGCAGGAGGGCTACACCGACGCCGTCGATCTGACCATCGAGCAGACGTCGGGACATGCGGTGCAGGTAACGGTGCCGTACAAAATTTATGGCGGACAGATGCACAATCTGCTGCCGCGACGGATTGCGCTGGGCAAGCTGATTTCCGAGGAGGTTCGCCCGCATTTGTTTACGCACGCGCGATGAGGGAACAATTCGCTCGCCCATGCCGGGCGCGCAGTGCATAATGTGAATCGGCCATGCCCAGCAAACGCAAATCCAAAGGCGCGTACATGATCTCGGCGGTCGCCGAGATGTACGAGATCCATCCGCAGACCCTGCGGCTCTACGAGCGTGAGGGGCTGCTGAAGCCGTCGCGCACCGAGGGCAACACGCGACTGTACACGGATGAGGATCTGGAGCGGCTGGAGTTCATCCTGAATCTGGCGCGCGATCTGGGGGTGAACATCGCCGGGATCGCGATCATCCTGCAGATGCGGGAGCGGATGGAGGCGATGAATCTCCAGATGCAGGATTTTGTGAACTACGTGCGCACGGAAATGCTGTCCCGCATGCAGCACGCTGCCGAGCCCAGTGCCGCAATGGTGCCGCTGCGGCGGCCGGTAATTGTGCCCTCGGATAAACCAGCGAACAACCGGAAAGACAGAGCTTAGAAATTCGAGTTGAGAGCTGCTCGGGCGTTGCTCTCTGCGCCAAAACAGAAAAGCGTGCCCGAAGGCACGCTTTTCTTCTATCCCCTGCTTTAGTGAGGTTTCCGGTATTCGATCTCGTCTTCGCGGAGGTAGTACTCCGCCGAGCAGGCATCGCCGCCGCAGATCATGGACTCGAGGCCGTAGTACTGGGCTTTCGTGATCAGTCCCAGCACTCCGCATTTCGGGCACGCCAGCACCGCGACAAAAGGATTCCGCGCGTCACCCATCGGCGCCGCATTCTCCAGCACAAAGAGCGTTCCTGGTTCCATCTGCTCCGGTATCCACTCGTCCAGCATCTGAAGATCTTCCTGCATATAACCTCCGTGTGTTGTGCTGTGTGCTGTTGCATCCGGACTTCGTGCGACGCCGGATCGAATTGCGGGTGCTCATCGAGTGGTGATTTTGGCGCTGCCTCCTCTCGCGGAACCGCGGCTCCGCCCGTAACAGGAAACTCCTGTTTCGTTAGACCCTGATTGTCGGGAAATATCGCTCTGGCCGAAGGATGGGATTCGGCTCGCGCCGTCAGCACCGCGAATCGCGCGGTTGGCCTTGCTCGTGCTCGATTCTCGCTCGGGCATCACAGGCGGCGTCTCTGGGTCGCCTCGATCCGGTACGATGCAAGATCGCGAATCCTGGCAGCCCGTCAGTTGACGCCATTCTCAGTGCGACGCCATGAAGTGTCAATGCCAACTTTGGGGCCAGGTTATCTCACCAGGTTCGGGCGCTGTGTAACGCGTCCTGGTCACAAGCGCGACGATCACTTTTGTGTCATGCGG
>DASZYN010000529.1:0-16526 GCA_035545435.1 Acidobacteriaceae bacterium
TTCGCGAAGGCTGACGGATCGGCCATCGCGCCGTGAAACGCCGTCTTCGTATCCAGCTTGTCGGCCCCCATCAGGAAAGGATTGGCCGCTCCGCTGAATCCACCAATGTACGAAAACTGGTCGAGATGATCGAACGTCACCTGGAAAGTCTGCATTCCGCCCATGGAAAGTCCTGCCATGGCGCGGTGGTCGCGATCCGGGATCGTCCGAAAGGTTTTGTCGATGAAAGGAATCAGCGCCTGGGTCATGTCGTCTTCGAAGGCACCCATCCGTTCCTGCATCACCTTCATGAATTCCGGGGATCCGAATGGCTGCCCTGTCAGGTCGGGAACTACATAACCGGCGCGGCTCGCGTAGCCGTTCGCCATCACAATGATCATCGGCTTCGTGTTGCCGCTCGCGATGAGATTGTCGAGGATAAAGTTCGCCCTGCCCTGGCGGATCCACCCGGTCTCGTCCTCGCCGCCGCCGTGCTGCAGGTAAAGCACCGGGTAGCGAGCTTTCGCCGTGTCGTAGTTCGGTGGCAGATACACCAGCGCATGCCGCCACGTTCCTGTGACGCCTGAGTGATACCAGACCTCGCGCACCTGCCCGTGGGGAACATCCTGCGGCTGGTAATAGTCGGCTCCGGCCTCAGGGACCTCCACGGCGCTGGCCCACTTGCTGCCGCCGAAGTACGCCGTGCTTCCGGGATCGCTCACCTCGGCTCCGTCGACGACCACTGTGTAGTA
Organism: Acidobacteriaceae bacterium; assembly: GCA_035545435.1. Taxonomy (GTDB): domain Bacteria; phylum Acidobacteriota; class Terriglobia; order Terriglobales; family Acidobacteriaceae; genus Palsa-343. Next base: position 732 of record DASZYN010000529.1, read on the forward strand.
GTGCAATCCCGGGGCCATGGGCGGCGTGATGATAGTCCAGTAGCCGTCTGGCTGTTTTTCCATCGGCGCCTTTAGCCCACTCCAGAAGTTGACCCTGACCTGGGTCGCGTCAGGCGCCTTGAAGCGAATCTGGACGCGTGACTTGCTGTCGACTTTGGGATATTGCGCGTCGAGAACGTTGGAGGTTGCAGGCTTGAAATCGCTTTGTTCCTGCGCAAAACACAGGCTCGCGCCCATGACAAATGCCAGCACAGCCAGTCTCATCAGTTCCACCTATATATTGCGATTCGTTGGTCTGGTCACCGGCCGGAATGCTGCAGGGCCGGGCGCGAACGTTGACCACGCGCATGTTAATTCACGCCATCGCACGGCGATAGTCGCATTTTTTGCGAATAAAAGATCGATTTAATGAATGAATTGGGCTTTGCCAACGATCTGCTTCGTTTCGCAGAAGGGGGCGGTGCAGAGAGTGGCGGTGATCCCCTTTCCTTCCGTGACGGTATAGATTTTGTCGACTGCGGGAAGCTTAACCGCTTCTTTCGCTCCGGAGGGCCAGTGAATTTCTGCGGTGCCGGCGTCGGTCGCACTCGCCAACCCGAAGTGGACGCGCAGGTCGTTCGATGAGAGATAGCTGCCTCCGCTCAGGACATCGCCGCGCTGGCGAACTCCTGCAGCATTCAGATAGACGGTGGCGCCGACCGCGTCGCGGGGGCTCTTCGATCCTCCGATCAGCCTCAACTCGACCCAGTGATGATGATCGGAGCTCACGTTGCGCAGGAGCACCGGGACGCCGTCCATATTGTTCACGACAACACTGATCCTGCCATCGTTGAAGATATCGCCGAATGCTGCGCCACGGCCCACCATCAACTTCGCGAGTCCGGTTCCTTCTACGGCGGGAACGAGCGCGAAGGTTCCGTTTCCGAGATTGCGATAGAGGAGCGGCCGCTGGGCATAGCTTTGTCCCCACTCCGGATGCTGGTCCACCTGCGGATAGACATGCCCATTGACGATGAGCAGGTCTTTCCAGCCGTCGTTGTCGAAGTCGAGAAACCCATCGCCGAAGCCGACAAAGGGGATGGAGGAATCGGCGATGCCGGCATGGTAACTGACATCGAGGAAAGAGCCGGTTCCGTCGTTCTGGAAGAGAACGTTATAGTCGTTCGCAAAATCGGTATTCACGACGGACAGGCGCCCCTTATTTTCGTAGTCGCCGACGGCGATGCCCATGTTCGCGACTTCGCGTCCGTCGCCGTTAAACGCATAGCCACTGACTTCACTCTGATTTTCGAACGTGCCATCACCCTTGTTGAGGTAAAGGTAGTTCGGCGTGGAGTCATTGGCGACCAGAAGATCCGGCCTGCCGTCGTTGTTGACATCGGCAAAGAGCGCTCCCAGGCCGTAATAGCCCCTCGGATCATCAACGCCCAGCTTTTGGCCCACGTCGGTAAAGGTTCCGTCGCCATTGTTGTGGAGGAGGTGGTCATGCTCGCCGTGCAAACCCCGTGGGCCGCACATCACGGGAAGTCTGTAATACTCGCAGAGCGCATTGTCGATGCCCTTCTTTCCATAAAGGGGCGGGTCGGCCAGATCGATTTGCGCGTAGCCGGCAACGAACAGGTCGAGGCGGCCGTCGCCATCGTAGTCGCCGAAAGTTGCACCCGTAGACCATGTTCCCAGCGTCACACCGGCGTTTGCCGCAACGTCGGTAAAGGTTCCGTCGCCATTGTTATGGTAGAGGCGGTTCTTTCCAAAGTTGGTCACATAGAGGTCCGGCCAGCCGTCGTTGTCGTAGTCTCCGACCGCACAACCATATCCCCAGCGATCGTTGACTACTCCGGCTTTTCCGGCTACCTCGGTAAAGGTTCCGTTGTGATTGTTGTGGAAGAGCGCTGCATGCGGCGGAGGGGCGTTGCCTGCCAGTGCGGCATAAGTCGATCCATTGACCATATAGATGTCCAGCCACCCGTCATTGTCGTAGTCGAGCAGGCAGACGCCCGGGCCTTTCTCTTCGAGGATCAGCTGCTTTTCCGGAGTTCCCGCCTGGTGGCGCCACTTTGTAAGTCCGGCTACGGCGGCGACGTCCCTGAAAACCAGCGGACCTGTCTTCACAAAACCGCCCGCAGTTATGGGGCGATGCCGGCTGTCGAACTGAGCTCGATGCGGGCCGCTGCTTGCCATTCCTGTCTGCGGTCGGCGTCCAGGCGCTGGGGAAGGCGTCGTGCCGGAATCCTGCGCAACCAGCAGGAGGGGCGCAGCCGACGCAAGAAGCAAAACAACGATCTTTGCGACGAGTCTCCCTTGTATGTGCTGCGCCCGAGCACATACGAGGCGACTCCCGGTGCTGCTTTTCGGGTTCAGTGGCTGCCGCCTGTACTGTAAGTGTTAAGTTCAGCAACTTTGCGAAGCCCTTTGCCCTCCCGGATCTCATAAGTGGCGTCCGCCGGAACATTCGCAAATTTCTGGTGAAGGCCGCTGGGCCAGCGGATTTCCACCTCCGACATAACGGATGCCGTGCCTAATCCAAAGTGCAGGCGGGAATCGTTGCAGGAATTGTAGCCGTCCCCGCCGCGGACTTCGTCAATCTGCCTCATACCCATCGTTGCGACAGTCACTCGGGTTCCGATTGCCATGCGGTTACTTCTGTCTCCCACCAGGTGGAAGAGGACGTGGTGGTTTTCATCCTGGCGTTCATTCAGAAACAGGGATGGCGGCGCGTTGACATTGAAGACGACGAAATCGAGTTTGCCGTCGTTATTGATATCTCCGAATGCGATCCCCCGGCGCGATTGAAGGGGGCCTGCATTCAGACCGGCCTTGCTCGCAACGTCACGAAAAGTCTGACCCTCGAAGTTGCGAAAAAGCTGAAGAGGCTCGCGGAACCGAACTTCCGATGGCAACCGATCCGTGAGAGAAGAGAAGTTTCCATTGGCAATCAAGATATCCGGCCAGCCGTCGTCATCGAAGTCGCCGAAGCCGACGCCCCATTTCACCGGCGCGGCCGTGTCGTTCGCCAGTCCGGTGGCGGCGGCGGCGTCGGTGAAGATCACGTCATCATTGCGGTAAAGACTCACGGGCTGGCGACGATAACGGGTTGTCACAAGATCGAGCCGGCCATCTCGATTGAAGTCTCCGAAATCGCCTCCCATGTTTCCGTAGGTTTCGCCGTTTGGGCCGAGTGCTGTTCCAGTGCTGACGCCGTTCTCTTCAAACGTGCCGTTGCCAAGATTGCGATAAAGGTAGTTGGCTCCGCCGTCGTTGGCGACAAACAGATCTGGCCAACCATCGTTGTCGTAATCTCCCCAAATCACGCCCATGCCATGAAGCTTCGCCGTGTTGTCCACCGTCGCTTTTGCCGAAACGTCCTCAAACGTGCCGTCGCCGCGGTTCCGCAGAAGAACGTCCGATTCTCCGGCCATCGCATCCGGTACTTCGAGCATGTCCGTTTCATTCGCCTTCAAAGGGGGTACGAGAGATGGCAGGTGTTGAATATCTTCCTTTACATATCGGGAGACGAAGAGATCGATGAAGCCGTCGCGATCATAATCGGCCCACGCAGCACCGGTACTGAAGCCGCTCAGTGCCACTCCCGCGCGCTCGGTCACATCTTTGAAACGGCACCGACCCTGATTGCGGTAAAGAACATTGTGTCCGTAGCCCGTCACATACAGATCGGGCAGCCCGTCGTTGTCGTAATCGCCGACGGCGATCGCCATTCCCCAGCCGCGCGTGTTCAACCCTGCGGATTGTGTAATGTCGGTGAAGTGGATTCGGCCTGCGGGACCGTCCTGGTGGTAGAGAGTGAGCATTGGATCGCCGCCAGCCCGGTAACGATCGATCGTGCTGTCGTTGACAACAGCGATGTCCAGCTTGCCGTCGTTGTCACAATCAAACAGGGCAATGCCACCGCCCGCCATGGTTTCGACGATGTAGCGTCTGTCCGTCGATGAATGGGGAGCGGTTGTCAGTCCGGACTGACGTCCGATATCGCGGAAGAACATAGCAGGAGTCTTTTTCGGGCCGGAAGAGTTCGCCGTAGCGACCGTGCTGACGGCCCGAACGGGAGATGGCAAATGCAGGCAGCTCTGGCTTGACGCTGCGAACACGCATGCAAGAAACGCCGCACCGGAGCATACAGCTGTGATTGTGTCGGGGCGCTTCGTTATTCCTCCTGACTTACTCGGGGAAATATGGTGGAACTTATTCGCTCATTTAGGAAGCACAGTTCGACCCAACCCGAACGGCAGTTCTGCAACTTATGGCTGATCCGATTGCGTGCGGACCTGCTGAAATACCTGGCCCAGCCTGGCTTTAAGCTCTTTGTAGTGGTTGAACTCCATCATCTCGTGCTGAGCCTCCGCGGTCCGGCCGGCGCGACGATAAAGAACGCTCAGCCGGTAGTGGGCGACAGCATTCGTGGGATCATCCCTGACGGCGCCTTCCAGCAGGGGAAGAGCCTCATCCGTTTGGTTCATCGTGATCAGCGCGATCGCCAGCCCGGTTCGGGCATCTGCATCCTTTGGTTGCACCGCGAGCGCTTTTCGGTAATCCTCCTCTGCGGCTTTGAAGTCACCCCGCGCCGCAATCGAGTCTCCCAGCCGGCACAAGGCCTTCACGTCATAGTGATTCTCCTGAACTGCAGCTTTGTATTCAGCTTCCGCCTGCGCATTCAGCGCCGGATCAGGAGAAGCCCTGAGTTGCTCCGCCAGTTCAAAATGAACCCCCGCCAACCTGGGATTCAGCTGAATTGCTTTTCGATATTGTGCGATGGCACCGGCATGATCCCCCTGGCGCCCAAGCTGGCCACCCATGACCATATGCATTTCGGCCGAATCCGGAGCAACCAGCAGCATGTTCAGCAAACTCTGCTGCATCATCTGGGAAGAAATTTCCCAGGCTGCAAAAAGGATCTGAGGATCCTGCGGCGACAATTCCTGCAACGTCTCTGTGACGGTTGCTGCCTTCGCCAGCTGACCCGCGGATGAATCGAGCTCCACTAATTCAAGTCCGGCCTGCTTTTTTATCTTGATGTCTTCAAGGTGAGGAAATGCCTGCTCGAGATCGGTCTGTGCGGCCGCCGGATCCCCGGTCCGCTTCTCGGCAATTCCCGCCAGCGCCTGAATCCTCCACAGGTTGGGCTTCGCCTGCAGGGCGGTGCGCATGGGTGGAATCGCATCCGCGTAGTTGTTCTGAAAGAAAAGCAGTACCCCAAGATTTGCATTGGCATTGAGGTTCTTCGGATCGAGCAACAGGATTTCACGCAGCACCGGTACAGCGAGCTGCGGTTTCTGCTCCTGCAGATACTTCTGTACCTGTTGCTCGAGCCCCTGGATCTTTTCTTCCTGGCCCTGATCCGCCTGCGCTGCGGCCCCCAGCGAAAACGCCGCGAACAGCAGCGCGCAGAGAAATCCCGGGAAAAGCCTTCTCATGCACTCACTCTTATCACATCGAATTGAGCCAGGAAACACGAGCAGCCCCGTGCCACGATTCCGCGGCACGGAACATCCAGGATTTGTTCTGACGCCAAACTCCAGGGGCGCAAACGGCTTTTTGTCACCTCCTCTGTAGTGAACAAGCAAATTCAAAATTCAGCTCAACAGAATCTTGCGTGCGTCTCCCTCAGGGTCATTCTCCATGCGGCATTGGTTATCCCAGACCATGGTCTTGTTGGTTTCCGGATCCGTCGACGCCCAGGCAAGACCGGGCTGGCCCGGATTTCCCGTCCGCGCGAAGTTCGCCCATGCCGTTGCCATCTTTTTGGCCAGCGCCTGAGCTTCAGGAGTGTTTCCGGTGCCCTGTTCACAACGTTTGGTGTTGTCGAAGCAGAACTGGAGATCGGCTGTGTGCCAGGCGCCTGGAAGCCCGTCAAGAATCGGCGTCTGCCACGTAAAGTAATAAGTGTAAGCCGGCGCTGCTTTCTGTTCATATTTCAACTTTGCCATCTTCACCACGTTGTTTCGCATGGAGAGGCCATTTAAGCCGAAGGTGCCGCTGCACATATACGAGAGTGTCTGAATCTTCTTCCGGGGATAAGCCTTCTTCAGGGTTGCCACAATCGCAGTGGCCTTGTCGTCGCCATATACCTTTGCGAGGTTGGCATGCCACTCTTCCTCGGTCGGCCGGGAAAGCATGTGGTTCCCCTCTTCGCTCACGGAACCGATCAGCATGGGAACATTCTTTGATATTTCCGGAGCGACATCGTGGAAGGATCTAAGGTTGATGATTTTGTCGTCGACGCAGGGAGACCATCCCACGCGCGGGGGGCCGGGAGCAAACGGACCGAGCATGCCACGCCCCTGGGGATTGATCTTCGAGATCGCTGCGTCCCCTGCGGCCACGAGCTGATGCCATTCCATCTTCTGGAGCGAGGCTATGTCATTTGGCTGCAGCCCAAGGTCCTTCATTACCAGCCGCGCTACTTCCTTTTGCTGCTCTTTGCTCGGAGCGTTTCCGCCCCCGCCCGACTGCGCCGCGGCACGATGAAAGAGTCCTGATGCCGAAGGCATGCCCATCAGGGTGGTCACCTTTGAACCGCCGCCAGACTGGCCGTAGATCATCACTTTGTCGGGATCGCCCCCGAAGTTCGCGATGTTCTCGTGAACCCAGCGCAGCGCCGCGACCAGATCCGTCATCCCGACGTTGACAGAGTCCTCGTACCCGGAGCCACCGATGTCAGAAACATCGAAAAAGCCGAGGATATTGAGGCGGTGATTCACCGAAACCTGAACCACGTCGTGGTGCCGTGCCATCTGTGCGCCTTCGTGCGAGGGCAATTCATAAGACGATCCGAAACTGTATCCGCCGCCGTGGATGTAGAACATGACCGGTCGACTTCCGGTGAGGGCCGGGGTCCAGATATTCAGCTTGAGCATGTCTTCGCTCTGATATCCGTCGTCCCAGTCCTGAATGAAGCATTGCTCAATTCCGGTCCAGTCGTGGAGGCGTTGCGGGCAATTTCCGCCATACATCAGCGCAGGATATTCATCTTTCCATGGCGTCGGAGGCTTAGCGGGCAGCCATCGATTCTCCGCGGCGGTGGTCTGGCCGTAGGGAACGCCCTTGAACGTGAGGACTCCTCCATCGAGAAATCCGCGGACTTTCCCGTATTGAGTGTTGGCAACCGCAGAGCGAGGGGTTGAGCAGTTACCCGGTTCCTGGTGCGCCGCCGTCTTCGTGCTATCGGAGGCGAAACTGGTTTTCGGCAGTGCAGCGCCCATGCCAGCGGTCGCTGACAGCAGCAGCGCCTGACGTCGATTCAGCAGGATTCCGCTTCCGGATTTTCCTTTCGTCATTACTCTCCTTTAGCTGGCCCGCGCAATGGTTTTGCGCAGGCGCATGTTGCTGGTTCCGGGATCTTCCCATGGCCAATACGTTTTCTCGGGGACGACATCGGATTCACGTTGCACCGATGAAGCGATGACGCCGCCATCCACGGCCGCGCAGATTCCACCGCGGAGGCGGAATCTGCACATTGGCAGTGAATGGATTATTGCAAAGCTCAGAACCTGAGCTTCCCGACGAGCATGAGGACGCGACCGCCGACGGTTGTGCCAGTAATCTGCCCACTGTGTCCTGGTCCAATGTTGATATCAGGCTGGGCAAACGACGGGTGGTTGAGGACATTCGTCGCGTTCGCAGCGAAATCGAAAGAGACGCGCTCGCGAATCGGAAAACTCTTGTGAACCGCGCCATTCATGACGTACACGCCGGGTCCGTAGATACTGTTGCGGCGCATATTCCCCAGCGTTCCGGCGGCAGGCGCACGATAGGCACTCGTGTCGTACCACCCATGAATGCCCTTAAAGTCGCCGGACTTCGGATCGCCGACCTGGTCGGGGAACCACGCGTAACCTCCGCCGCCACTCTGACTGTAGCTGTTGTCGCCGCCTGTGACGACAGGGGTGAATGGATTCCCTCCCTGCGAAAGCCAGGTAAGAGAGAGCGTCCAGCCGCCGACCGCCTCATCCAGGGCTTTGTTCGAGCTCAGGTATCTCCGGCCGTGGCCAAAGGGCAGATCATAGGACCCGTACGCCTTGAACATATGGCGAATGTCAAAGTTCGCGGCGCCGTAGTTAGCGTCGGGATCGTGGGCGTTCTGCCATACCGTAGTCCCTTCCTTGGAGCCCCAGCCCGAGGAATCCTGGTTGTCGAGCATGTGTGACCAGGTGTAGTTGAAGTTGAACATCAGTCCATTGCTCATGCGTCGCACATACTGTGCCTGCAGCGCATGATAGTTCGAATAACCCTGAGTCGTGAACCCGTTGATGGTCTGATACTGCGGGTAGGGACGATAGATGGAGTCCCCGGGGCCCAGCTTGCTCACCGGAACCTGATTCAGGTCAGTATTGAAGAGGAGATTGGTGCCTCGACTGCCGACATAGGCGACCTCAATCATGGTATTGCCCGATATCTGGCGCTGAGCAGTCAGATTCCAGTTCTTGAGCAAGGGCAAGGATTGGTCATATGGAATATAGGAGACTCCTTGTCCGTTGTACGCCTGTGGAGTGGTAGGAGCGGTCACATACAGGGAGTTGATGCTGGCGCCTTTCGCCCCCTGATAGTTGGTGTTTCCGTCCGAGGAGAGGAGAACGACCGGATTGATATTGGTGGTGGAGTCTTTCTCACTACCGCTTTGGCTTCGCGCATTTCCCAGTCCGGAGCTGGCGTAGTTGTCGACATTCCACGGGAAGGTGTACAAGCCAAAGCCGCCGCGCAACGTTGTCTTCTGGTTGATCTCCCAGGCAAAACCGGCTCTTGGCAGCCAGTTGTTCCAAGTCGATTTCTGTAACGCAGTCCTTCCGTTCATATGCGTCAGGGCATACCACATAGCGCCTGACGTGTTTGTGGCCGGATTGGTAATGGAGGGATCGAAAGTCCGCTCGTTCTTCGTACTGTCAGACCAACCTGTTCTTCCCTCCCAGCGGAGGCCGAGATTGACGGTCAGTTTCGGTGTGAGCTTCCAGTCATCCTGAGCGAAGATGCCGGGGTTCTTCAGTCTGCCTCCATACTCGGGTGAGAATCCGGCGGACCAGGAGTTGGCATAACCGAGGAGGAAATCTGCATAAGGAGAGCCTCCTGTGGTGGTTCCAGTGGTATTGCCCTGCTGGGTGTATACGCCGGTGAAACCGAGTGTCGCTGCGTTGATGTTGCCCCACGCGGTTGAATCGGCGCGGTAGGCGATCATTTCGCCCCCGAAGTGGAGGGAGTGGCGGCCGCGAATCATCGTCACTACGTCCGATTCATTAAAGACGTTTTCTTTGTAGTTGGCATGGGTTCCAGGCGCCAGGGAATAGACGCCACCACTGATGTTGATGGTGGGGAATATATCCTGCTTGGCGAATTGCAGACCCAGTTTCGCCGGCCAGCCTGCGCCCCGGGTCTGAGGATCGAGCAGGTCATACTCACCCATCCAACCGGCCTTGGCTTCATTGATGGTCCTGCCGCTGAAGGTATGAACGTCGGTAATCTGCCCGCTCATGTTCTCCACGTCAATGTCAAAACAGCCCACCGGGCATACGGGGCTCAGACCTGTATTGAGAGTGTAGTTATAAGCGGAGGATCCGGACAGGTGATTATTTTTGGTTATGTCCGCGTCAAATCGACCAAAGTACTTTTGCAGAGTCGATTTGGGCGCGGTGAGGTACTGGAAGTTGTTGACCGTACCTGGCAGTGTCGGGGACGGAAACAGAGCCTGGATGTTTTTCGCGACCGGGTCGATCATGCCGGCGGGAATGACATTGCCGTTTCCGTATTCGCTGGCAAACGACTGACGCGTCACGGTCGTGCCGGCAACCGCCTGCGTTGTTGGATCGTAAATGGTCGCGAGGCCGGTAAAATCGCCCATTTTCATGGCAGCGGTGGGCACGGTGGTGGTTGTGACAGAAGCGCCGCCATGGTTGATGGTGTGATCCCAGTCGAAGAGAAAGAAGATCCTGTTTTTGATTACGGGGCCGCTGACCTGGAAGCCGAAATCATTCCAGTGGATAGCGGGGACCTTGCCAAAGCCGAACCCGTAGGAAGCGGCATTCAGGGCGGTGTTCTGGAAGTAGTCGTAGGCGAGGCCGTGAAACTGATTGGTGCCGCCCTTGCTGATCTGGTTGAAAATGATGCCTCCGGTTCCGTACTGAGCAGAGAAGTTCGAGTCGCTCATCTTGACTTCTCCAACGGTGTCCAGGATCGGAGTGTTAATCACGTTATCGCTCATCGGCGAGCTGACCGACGAGCCATCGAGCATGGCCGTGGAAAACGGCATGCTTCCGTTCGCGGCAGCTCCGCCGGCGCCCGGGTTCGAGGCGCTGTTCCCGTTCTGCGGCGCGCCGGAAACACCCGGCTGGAGAACAACGAAGGACTGCCAGTCCGGCGTGCCGGTTTGAGGCAGTGTCGTCAGGGTTTGCTCAGGGAGCGTCTGCGACATTTCCGCCGAAGTCGTCTGGAGCAGCGGGGCAGATTCGTTGACCACCACCCGCTGCGTCGTCTGGCCAACGTTCAGCTGAACATTCAGACCCGTCCGACCGATGCCCAGGAGCATGGGGCCGCGCTGAAGAGACGAAAAGCCATCTTTTTTGAAAACGATGGTGTAGTTGTCTTCGGGAACGATCGGGCCGGTATCGTAAAGACCTGCAGCATTGGTGGTGTACGTGTGTTCCACGTTCTTGTCGACATCGGTCACCGTGACCGTTACGCCCGGGATGACAGCTCCGGTTGCGTCAGTAACGGTGCCAGTAATGTCCGCAGAGTTGGTTGCCTGTGCAAATGCCATGCCGGTGGACAGTGCAAACAGCAGGCCCAGGGATTGCATTCTGAAGATCATCTCGCCTCCAAGATTTTCGGTGCCGAACTGTGAAAAGCTGAAGCCTTCTGGGGTTCCGGTTTTCAGCTACAGAGGGGAAACGTTTACCTATTGGCACATTTTCGGAGTGATCACTTGATCATCACGAAAAGCAACCGGCATGCTAGTTCAGTAAAATTTCAGCTGGCAAGTTGTATTTTTCGAATGGCAATTTCGAAAATATCGATAATGTGTTTCGCTTTTGCTGGCGCGGCGAAGGACTGATCGCAAACGGAGTCTTCCTGATGAACACGACAATCGATCAATGGGAGGTGTTCCAAACTGTCGTGCAGCTGGGCAGTTTTGCTGCTGCTGCGAAGAAGACGAACCGCTCCCAATCCACCATCAGCTACGCCATTTCGCGCCTGCAGGAACAATTTAAGGTTCCTCTGTTTGAGATGAAGGGCCGCAAGGCGCAGCTCACCGAGGCGGGCAAGGCCCTGTTGGCGGATGCAGAGCCGGTACTGAATGGATTTCGAGCGCTGGAGGCAAAAGCCGCTTCGCTGGCGTCGAATGAAGAGAGAGAAATCAAAGTCTCCGTCGACAGCCTTTACCCTGACGACCGGCTTTTCAGGGCTCTTGCCCACTTGAATCGGACGTATCCCCTGGTGCGGCCGACGGTGGAGAAGAAACCGTTTCTATCCTCGGCCTACGAGCTCGAGACGGCCGGAGCCGATCTGTGTATCACCGGACTTCCGGCGCGAGAACATTTCGCAAAAGCGGTGCTTGATATCCGGATCATGGCTGTGGCCCGCGCCGATCACCCGCTGCTCCGTCAGAACCGGGAACTTGCGCGACTGGATCTTACGCAGCACCTGGCCGTGATCATCGAAGGCGCAAACCTGCCGGAACCGAAGCGCCAGCCCCACGCGAAAACGCAGCGGATTTTAGTCGTGCATTCAGTCGAGTCCGCGATTGAAGCGGTTCGCAGTGGCATGTGCTTCGGGTGGCTGCCCGTATATCGCATTGCGCCGTGGCTGAATGCAGGGGAATTGTCCGGGCTCCGGCTGCCACTGTACGGGGAACGAGTTGTCCGAATGTTCCTGGTCCTCAAAGACGCCGAGAGCATCCCGCGTGAAAAGCTTCTGCTGGCTGACCTGCTTGGAGCGAACACCGACGCTGAAGCAATCTGAAGGAGGCGCGGACCTGATCGGAGGTTTCAGGGTGCGCCAAAGCCTCGAATGTGAGCAGGCCGTCGCTGCAGCGCAGATCCGATCATCGAATCTATCGATTTTGTTTCTTCGAAACTTCGGTCTTTTCATTGAAATGCCTGGCTCTGTAGGATGCCTGTGGTTCCGAAGCGATCGAGGGTAATCGTTTTCGCGATTTCCGCTCCCTGGCAACAGCCGGTTGTTCGAAAGCCGGTTCCCCGTCAAACTTCTGGTCCTGGACGAAAACATTGGCTGGCCTCAGGTTTGTTTTGTTCACAACTCGTCCGCAAGAACTGCAGATGACAGAAAACATCTCGACACGGGTCGACTGCAGATTCCTCCAAAGACAACAACTCAACAGGAGAGCTCGAATGAAGGCGAGAATTGTTCTGTTTGCCGCCGCGGCATTGTGGACCGCGAGCGCGGTCAACGCTTCATCTCAGGAAGCTGCTCCGGCGCCTCCGGAACAAATCAAAGCAACGATCGATACGCAACAGACGGCAGAGCCAGTTTCGAAATACGAATTCGGGATGTTCATCGAACATATCGGCCCGCTGATTTATCGCAGCCTGTGGTCGGAGATGCTGGATGACCGGAAATTCTATTTCCCGATCACATCCAAAGAACCCGCTCCGCCGGCCGGGGAAGACGCCGCCCGAGTGCGCAGGAATGCACTACGCCGCTGGGTCCCGGTTGGACCGGATGACGGGGTGGTGATGGATAAAGATCATCCGTTTGTCGGCGACCAGAGCCCGCGCGTGACGCTCGATGCATCGACACCGCACGGCATTCAGCAGGCGGGATTCGCACTGATCAAGGGCAAAAAGTACGTGGGACGGATCTATCTTCGCGGAACTCCGGGCTCCCGGGTCAGGGTCAGCCTGATCTGGGGATCGAACCCGGGCGATCGCCAGACCGTTGCCTTTACGTCGCTGACCGATAGCTACAGGAAATTACCGCTCAATTTCACGGCTGGCGCCGATACAGCGCAGGGGACGCTTGAGATCGCGGGTACGGGCAGCGGAAATTTCCATGTTGGCACGGTGTCCCTGATGCCGGCGGATAACGTCGAGGGCTTTCGGCCGGATACGATCGCTCTCCTCCGCCAGCTGCACTCGGGAATGTGGCGCCTGCCAGGCGGGAATTTCCTGTCGGACTGGAGCTGGTACAACGGCGTCGGCGATATCGACAAGCGTCCGCCGACCTTCGACCATGCATGGAATGCGATGCAGTCGAACGACGTGGGCATGGACGAGTTCATGACGCTGTGCAGGCTGATTGGCGTGGATCCCTACATTACGGTCAATGCCGGCTTCGGCGATTCACACTCCGCGGCGCAGGAAGTGGAGTACATCAATGGTTCCGTCAACACACCCATGGGAGCGTGGCGCGCGAAAAACGGCCATGCCGAGCCGTACCACGTGAAGTTCTGGAACATTGGGAACGAGCCATGGGGCACATTTCAGCTCGGCTACACCGACCTGAAGTATTACGTCCTCAAACACAACGAATTCGCAAAGGCCATGCGCCAGGTCGATCCTTCGATCACCCTGATTGCTTCCGCAAAAATGCTGGAGCCAATGTCGCTGCAGGGGACGAATCGGTCCAAATATGTCGACAATATGCAGCCCGTGTTCGGAACCGATGTGGACTGGACGGGCGGCATTCTGAAGAACTGCTGGGGAACCTTTGACGGCATTGCCGAGCACTGGTACGAATCGCCTGGCAGGCACTTCGATATTGAAAAGGCAAAGAGCCTGTCACCGGATGCGCCGTCCACCGACGCGTGGGTGAAGTATGACCCGACCACTCTTGAGTTCGCGCGATACGCCGGTGACGTGATTCGCCGCAAGGCCGAAGAGTGGGAGGGTTATCAGCAGCGGTTTCCGGAGATGCTGCAAAAGAAGACGTTCCTCTCCATCGATGAGTATGCGTACTTCGGGGGCAGCGGCTTTGGCCGGGGAGTCAACCTGAAATCGGCGCTTGCCTACGCCATGTTGTTCAACGAAGAGATGCGGCACACGGCCTTTCTGACCATGACGGCCCACACCATGGGCACCTCGACACTGGACATTACTCCGACCGCCTCAACGATGAATACCACCGGCCTGGTGTTCAAGCTGTACGGCGACCACTTTGTGGGCTCGATCCCGGTGGCCGTTTCCGGCAACTCACCTCAGCCCGCGACCAAAAACCCACCTTATGCGGATGAACCGAAATCGAGGTCGGGAAGTCCGACCTACCCGCTGGACGTGTTCGCTGCACTCAGCCCGGATCATAAATACCTGACTGTGTCCGTGGTGAACGCCACCGACAAAGAACAGAAGCTGGATCTGGATTTCGCCGGCGGCCGGATCGAAGGTGCGCCGACGCTGTGGCGGATGACCGGCAGGGATCTGGACGCGGCTGATCATGCCGGAGAGCCCGCGCAGGTATCCATTGAGGAAGTCCCGATGCATGACGCGTCCTCTGCAGTGACGGTAGCGCCGATCAGCATCGACATTTACCGGTTTCCGGTCGCGCAGTGAGAATCGGCCGGGTGCCTGCCGGGCATCGATCATGAATACAAGACATCAGAGGAGCGCAATGAAGAGACGAATCGCACTGTTCTCGACGGCGGTATTCGGATGCACCCTTGCGGCATTCTCGCAGCAGGGGCCAACGGGCACGCCGGCTCCGATTGTCGCCACCGTGAACACACAGGAGACCTCGGCGCCCATCTCCAAGTATCTCTATGGCGGGTTCATTGAGGAAGGCGGGACGCTGATCTCGCGCAGCCTGTGGTCAGAGATGCTCGACGACCGCAAATTCTATTTCCCAATCAACTCGCAGGTCACGGAAGAGCCAGCAGGACAGCGCCGCCGGCCCTCATTTCTGGAGCCTCCGCGCAAATGGCGTCCTGTGGGACCCGATGAAGCGGTGGTCATGGATGCAGACGCGCCCTTCGTTGGCGATCACAGTCCTCGCATTGCTCTCGACTCCTCGACTTCGCACGGCATTCAGCAGTCCGGCCTCACGCTGGTGAAGGATAAGAAGTACATCGGCCGAATCTATCTGCGCGGGACTTCGGGCGCGACGGTCAAGGTGAGTCTGATCTGGGGTGAGGATCCGAAGGATCGCCAGACGGTCAGCTTCGCTTCACTTACCGACAGCTACAGGAAGTTCGCCCTCAGCTTCACGGCGGGCGCGAGCACGAATAAGGCCACGTTCGAGATTGCAGGTACCGGGCAGGGAAATTTCCACGTCGGCACTGTGTCCCTGATGCCCGCCGATAACGTCAGCGGCTTCCGTCCCGACACGATTGCTCTTCTGCGGCAGCTTCATCCGGGCATGTGGCGCCTGCCCGGCGGCAATGTCATTTCCGACTGGGTCTGGTACGACTCGGTGGGCGACATCGACAAACGGCCCCCGATGTTCGATTATGCATGGCACGCCATGCAGACCAATGACGTGGGTCTGGATGAGCTGATGACTTTGTGCAGGCTGATCGATGTGGATCCGTATATCACCGTGAACGCGGGATTCGGCGATTCCCACTCCGCCGCGCAGGAAGTGGAGTACATTAACGGCTCGGCGAGTACGCCGATGGGAGCCTGGCGCGCCCGCAACGGTCACCCTGAGCCGTGGCACGTGAAGTACTGGAACATCGGCAATGAGCCTTACGGTTCGTGGCAGCTCGGCCACACAGACCTGAAATATTTCGTTCTGAAGCACAACGAGTTCGCGAAGGCGATGCGCGAAGCCGACCCGTCGATTACGCTGCTGGCCTCGGGCGCATTTCCTGACGAGATGACCGTGGAAGGTCAGGCGCGGCTC
>DASZYN010000530.1:0-3174 GCA_035545435.1 Acidobacteriaceae bacterium
TACCTGATGCTCGCGACAGGCGCGACCCACTCCTATTTCGGTAACGATGCATGGGAGCCGCTGGCGCCCGGTCTGAAAACCATCGAAGATGCCATTGAGATTCGGCGCAGGATTCTGCTCGCCTTCGAGCTGGCTGAGCGCGAGATGCTGGAAACGGGTTCCCATCATGCGCTGAATTTCGTCATTATCGGCGGCGGCCCTACCGGCGTGGAGCTCGCCGGCGCAATCTGCGACATCACCCGCCGCTATATGCAGCGGGACTTCCGGCACATCGATCCCGCCAAAGCGCGGGTCCTGCTGATTGAAGGTGAAAAGCACGTCCTGGCGAACTACCCCGAGGACCTTTCGATCAAGGCAGAGGAGCAGCTGAAGGCGCTGGGCGTTGAGATACACGGCGGCATGCGCGTCACCGATGTCCAGCCCGGCTACGTGATCGCCGGAGGGCAGCGCATCGAATCTGCCGTGACCCTGTGGGCCGCAGGCGTGCAGGCGTCACCGCTGGGCAAAATGCTGGGCATGCCCACGGACAAACGCGGCTGCGTGCTCGTTAATTCCACACTGAACCCGGAAGGCCACCCCGAGATCTTCGTCTGCGGCGATCTCGCCCATGTCGAACAGGATGGGCGTCAGGTTCCCGGAGTCGCGCAGCCCGCCATGCAGATGGGCGATCACATTGCGAAAATGATCGCAGCCGATCTCAATCATCAGCCGCGTCCGCCTTTTCACTATTTCGACAAGGGCGATCTGGCCACCATTGGCCGCCTCGCTGCTGTGGGCAATGTGAAGTGGCCCTTCCGGGGGCACCTGAGCGGATTTCCAGCGTGGATCACCTGGCTGGTCGTCCACATCTACTTCCTCATCGGTTTCCGCAATCGCATAGCTGTCCTGTCGCAATGGATCTGGGCCTATTTCACCTTCACGTATGGCGTGCGCCTGATCTACGGCAGCCAGGCTCTGCCCGGGTGGACCGATGAAAACGGGGTCGACAAGAGCCCGGGAGCACACCCACTCGATCACACGACGCCGGGTTCGCATACCGAGGTTCCGTCAAAAAGCGCCGCGGCGGACTAGCGGCGGTCAGTAGATCGCCGGCTCGCCCTCGGGCCGCGTCTTCCAGCGGCGATGGACCCAGAGCCACTGGTCCGGATAGCGCCGGACGAAGCCTTCAATGACGGCCGTGAACTGTGCCGTGTTCGCAACCATGTCGTGCTCGTCGTCACCGGTCGCGATCAGCGGAATCTCCGGACCGAAATGCAGCACATATTTCTGTTCGGCCTTCTCCCAGACGAGAAAACCCGGCAGGACTGCGGCGCCGGTGCGCAGCGCCACACGCGCCAGTCCTGAAGCGGTGCATGCGGGCACGCCGAAGAAAGGCACGAAAACTCCCTGCGGCGGAGTCATGTTGGTGTCCATCAGGATGCCGACGGTATCGCCGCGCCGCATCGCCTGCAGAAGCCCGCGCGCGAAGTCATCCTTGTGCACGACGCGATTGCCGTGGAGGCAGCGGATGTCGTTGACCATCTTGTCGACGCGAGGGTTATCGAGACGGCGGATCACCATCGTCATCGGGTGGCCCATCAGCGAATGCCAGAAGCTGGAGAGCTCCCATGCGCCGAGGTGGCCGGTGACAATCAGAACCCCTTTTCCGCGCGCGCTTGCTGCAAGATAGTGCTCCAGTCCCTCGTAGCGGATGAGACTGGCCGTGTTCTCGCGCGTGTATCGCGGCATCTGGCAGAACTCGCCCAACTGCCAGCCGAGATACCGGTAGAGCCCCCGCAACAGGCGCACGCGCTCTTCACGGGGCATTTGCGGGTAGGCCAGTTCCAGGTTGCGCAGTCCGGTGCGGCGCAGCTTCGGGAGCAAACCCCATGCCACAGCTCCGAGAGCAGCGCCGGTGCCCCTCGCCAGACCGCGGGGCAAGGCGCGCATCAGCCGCAGCAGGGTCCAGGTGAATCCATATTCCAGAGCTTCCCGCATCGATGGCGAAGAGCCAGTCTACATGGGTGCCCGCGACGTACAGAAGCAACTGCGGTCAAACGCACAAACGCGGAGGCGTGGAGCCTCCGCGTCTGGTTTTTGCGTGAATCGCGTTTACTGCGCTTCGTGGAAATACTTGGCCACGGTGCGAACGAACGGCCGTGCATCCTCCGGCACCGGCACCTCTCCGCGGAGAATGCTCTCAAACGAATGAGGCGCACCGTAAAAAGTGTCCGTGTCGGAGCTGTTCTGGTTTACCGCGACGCCGCTCAGATCCACACCTGCAAACAGGCCTTTGCTGCGCGACCAGGTGAGCAACTCAGACTGCATCTTCCAGTTGGTCGAAGCGCCGGCGTTGCGGCCAACCGGTCCCGCAGAAGCCGAGGCGCCTGCGCCGATTTTGAACTGGCTGTGCAGCAGATCCTGAAAGCCCTTCTCATTCACCGCAACCAGAACCAGATCCGTGCCCTGCCCACCGATCTGGAAGCCCCACGATCCACCCGCCATGCGGATGAAAACCGGAGCGCTCCAGCCGTGCGCCGTATGGCAGGTCACGACGCCCTGCCCGTACTCAGCGCCAAAGATGAACGCGCCTTTGATCATTCCCGGAACCACCCCGACGCAGGTCGCGTCTTTGAGAATGGAATCGGGGATCTGCTTGTCGGGACTCGCCATCACCTCGTTCAAAACATCTCGAGCCGCATCGAGCCGGGATTCAAGCTTGGTCTTCTGGGCAAAAGCCGGCACGGCCATCGCCAACGCGCAAAGAATGACAACAAATCTTTTCATTTCAGTAATTTCTCCAATCAGAAACGTGATCTGAGGAAGCCCTCGTTATGGTACCGCAAACAATAGAACACCGCGCAGAACGAACCGGTTGCGCGACCTGCGGCGGTCGGTGCTGGAAACAGTTTGTTTTGTTCGTGGTTCGCAACCGGGCTCCCGGACAGGCCGCGGTCCCCAGCATAGAGCGCAACGACCGGCGTCGCTGCTTGAATACGATGCGCGCTGAGGGATTTAGGTTGAAAAGGAGACAAGGCGAAACTTGCTGAAAACAAACAAAAAATGGGGGCTGCGGATGCAGTCGCCTGCCAGCCTCAGCCCCGTTCCCCAGATCTGCGTTGTAAAGTGTCTCAGTTGTAGCGAGATGCCCCGTAACGTCGCAAGATAACGGAGGTAGAGTCGACTTTCGTAACC
>DASZYN010000532.1:0-4601 GCA_035545435.1 Acidobacteriaceae bacterium
GGCCAGCAGCACGACGGTCAGCGCGACTTCGGCGCCGATGAGAACTTTGCGAACCAGGCTCGAGCCGCCGGCAACGGACCGCGTTCCCGACGCGATGGAGCTGCGCAGATCGACCCGGCGCGTCTCCAGCGCCGGCAGCGCTCCGAAGAGCACGCTGGTGAGAAAAGTTGCCACCATCGTGAAAGCAAGCACGCGTCCGTCCAGCGTGAAGCCGCCAATGGGAATCATCGGATCCGGCAGCAGATGCTTCATGGCTGGAAACAGTGCCAGGGCCAGGCCGAGTCCTGCGGCGCCTCCGGCGAGGGCAAGCACCAGATTTTCGATCCATAGCTGGCGCAGGATGCGCGCGCGCGATGCTCCCAGCGCGAGCCGCGTCGCTATTTCCGGAGAGCGATGATGGATCCGTGCCAGCATCAGGCCGGCGAGATTGGCGCAGGCGATCAGCAGGATGAAGCCGACCGCGGCCATGAGCGCCTGAGTCTGCTGGCGCATCCCGCTGCCCGCATAAAAGTGCAACGGACTCGGGTAAAACCACACGCGCTGCTTCGCCAGATTCGTGTTATCGGGCGGGGGCAGATGCGCCAGTTCCCCGCGCACTTCGTCCCAGGTTGCGCCGGACTTCAGTCGCATCAGGATCAGGCAGTTGTTGCCCGCGCATACGCCATTGCGGTCCGAAGGCATCAGCGGCGTCCATACATCCGCGGGATTGGGCATCTGCGCGCCCTGGGGCAGCACGCCCACCACGGTGTACGGAGCGCCGCGCAGCAGGATCGCTTTCCCCAGGATCGAGGGATCTTCGCGAAATGTCGTTCGCCACAGGTTGTAGCTCAACACCGCGGCTTTGCCGGTTCCCGGGCGGTCCTCGTCTTCAGTAAAACCGCGACCCAGCACCGGCTGGATCCCCAGAACCTCAAAGTAGTGCGCCGAGACCGTCGCGTTGTGCACGTACCGAACAGCGCCGCCCTGGGCCTTGCCGGCCTCAAGGTTCACGCCCTCCGTGCCGCCGAAAGGCTGGCCACCGGCGGCGGGAACGACGGAGGAAACGCCTTCCTGGATGGCCTTCCACGTGAACAGGTCCGCCGAATCGTCGTCGTTGAAGTTTGCGGGATTGTTCTTCGACTCGCGGTGCGTGATCAGCGCGGCCACGCGATCCGGTTGCGGATACGGCAGCCGGCGCAGCAGGAACCCGTCAAGCAGGCTGAAAACGGCTGTGTTGACTCCAATGGCCAGCGCCAGCGTGATAACTACCGCCGCCGCAAAGCCGGGACTCCGATGCAATTGCCGCAAGGCAAAGCGAAGGTCCTCGATCATGCAACCTCCTACGAAGCGTCTGCCGTCCCGGTTCCCTGCTTATTCGTTCCGCAACGCCTGCATCGGCTCCACGCTCGCCGCACGGCGCGCCGGTAGCAGAGCGGCGGCCAGCGAGACGGTCAGCACGCCCACACCAGCAACAACGAAGCTGATCGGATCGTGCGCGTTGAGTTTGTAGAGCATGGAGGCCATCAGCTTCGACCCGAACCATGCCAGGGGCAGACCGACCACCAGTCCCGCGGCGATCAGCACCAGGCTGTCGCGCAGGATCATCCACACTACCTGCTGCCGAGGCGCGCCCAGAGCCATGCGCACGCCGATCTCCACGGTCCGCCGGCTTACGCGGTACGCCAGGGTGCCGTACAGGCCAACAGCAACAAGCAAGGCTGCAAGCCCGCCGAAAAATGCGCCGAGACGGGCAAAGAGCGTGGGCATCAGATATGTTCCCTCGAACTGCGCCGAGAGTACCGCCGGCTTCTGCACCGGGGCGTTGGGATCCAGTTCCCGCACGATGCGCCGAATCTGGGGAAGCAGGGTCATGGGATCACCCGCGGCGCGCACCATAACGTCGAGATTGTCGAGGTTGGGATCCTGCTGGTAGCAGTACCACGCCATGGGCGTCGGATTCTCGTCTGCGGTGCTGTACTTGTGGTCGCGCACCAGCCCGACGATGGTGACCTGCCCCTTGCCCTGCCCGAGAGTATGCCCTATCGGCGAAGCACCCTTCAGATAGCGGCGCACCAGCGTCTCATTGACAATCGCCACGCCCATCGTGCCCTGATGGTCGCCGGCGTCAAAGTCCCGCCCGGCCAGCATGGGAATGCCGAGTGTGGCAAAGAACTTCGGCCCCACCGTGTTGGTCTGGAGCATGTTCTTGCCGTCATCCCAGGGATAGGAGTGGCCGTCGATGGTGAGGTCGTGGCTGTCGGACCAGCCCGTGCCGGGGCGCAACTCTGCCACGGTTACCGATCCAACGCCCGGCAGCAGACCTACCCGCTGGATCAACTGCCGGTAGAAGGTCAGCTTTTGTGCCGTGTCCGGTGCGCCCACCGGATGCGCACCGAAGGCCAGCACGCGATCGGCCTGCATGCCCAGATCGACGGTCTGGTAATTGCGCAGCGTGCGGATGAGCAGGCCGGCGCCGAAGAGCAGCGCCACGCACAGGGCCATTTGTCCCGCGATGAGCACCTTGCCGCTCAGCACGCGGCCGCGGCTTTCGGTGGCCTGGCCGCTGGTGGAACGAAGCACGATTGACACCGGTGCGTTGCTGGCGGCGCGCAGTGGGGCCAGACCAAAGATGAGCGCCGCAAAAACCGTGATCGCGAGGGTAAAGAACAGAACCGGCGAATCCGGCGCGAGGCTGACCTCAATTCCCGACCACGCGGCGAGCAGCCGGGTCGCCTGGATGGCGAAGAGCCAACCGAGCCCGGCACCGGCGCCGACCAGCAGCATGCTCTCGCCAAGCAATTGCCGGAAGAGCGGCCACCGTCCGGCGCCCAGCGCCAGGCGCATGGAAAACTCGCGCTCCCGGGCGGCATTGCGCGCGGCAAGCAGCATGGCAATGTTCACGCAGGCGATCACCAGCACCAGCGCGACCATTCCCATCAGCACGCGCACCGGTTCAACGTAATCCTTTGTTGCTGTGCCCAGCCCGCGCGCCGGGACCATACCCAGCCCCATGTCGAAATTGCCGCGCTTTACTTCTTTGCCGACGGTTTCCCAGGCCGCATGCTCAAAGAGAGGCTCCATTCGAGCCAGAGCCTGTTTCTGGCCGATGCCCGGCCGCAGCCGGGCGATGAACATCAGGTTCCACCAGTTGGGATTGGTGTACAGCCGGGCGACACCGCCCGTCGACGGCACTCCCCAGGCATTCAGTTCGGTCCGGCTTTGCAGCGGAATCCACAAATCCGTCGCATTGCCGCCGGATTCGACACCGTAGAAGTGTGGACCCGCGACACCGATGACGGTCATGGGCACGCCATTGACGTAAATCGCCTTGCCGATCACTGAGGGGTCGCGCTGAAACCGCCGCGTCCAGAATCCGTAGCCGATCACGGCCGCCTGGGAGTGCTGGTCTTCGTCCACCGAAGCAAAGGCCCGACCGGCCGCCATCGGCACGCCGAGAGCGGAGAAGAAATTCCCGCTGACCTCGTCCGCCGCGATCTCCTCCGGCGTGTCGCCGTAGCGCGCGCCCACCTTGCTGAACGAAAGGGGCACGTACGCCACCAGGTCGGCAAAAACCGACCGGTCCGCGCGCATGCGGTTGTAGACATTGATCCCGAAGCAGTACCGATAGTCGCCGGTGTTGCTGACCACATCGGGCGCGGTCTCGTGGGTGAGATAGAAGAGCTGTTGCGGATCGTGGACCGGGAGCATGCGCAGCAGGACCGCGTGCATCACGCTGAAGATGGCGGTATTGGCGCCGATGCCCAGGGCGAGCGTCACCACCGCTGTGAGTGCGAAGCCCGGCGACTTTCTGAGTTGCCGCCATGCGTATTTCAGATCGCTCAGCATCTCTCCTCCTTGCTTTGGGAGCTTGCTGTTCTTTGAACTACTCCGTCCGGAGGGCCTCCATGGGATCCACCGCCGTTGCCCGTTGCGCCGGCAGCGCCGATGCCACCACCACCATGATGGCGGTCAGCAATAACGCGGCCAGCAGAGCGAACGGATCCCACGTCCTCACGCCGTACAACTGGCTGGTAAACAGTCGTGCCAGAGCGACGGTAGCCGGAATTCCTGCCAGAGCGGCGACGACGGCTATCCACGCCATCTCGCGCACGACCAGAGTGACCAGGGTCCGCCGCGGGGCGCCCAGCGCGAGGCGAACACCGATCTCGCGCGTCCGGCTCTGCGTGGAGTAGGCCAGTACGCCATACAAGCCCACTGCCGCCAAGATTGCCGCCAGCACCGCGAACGCCGCCGCCAGAATCGCCAGGGAGCGCTCGCTCGATGCGCTCATGTCGACCACCGTCGTCATCGTTTCCATTTCATCAACAACCAGCGTCGGATCCTGGTCGTGGATTGCGCGACGGATGGCCGGCTCCACCAGCTCCGGCGCGCCAACGGTCCGCACATAGACAGCGAGGCCCACCGGATGATCCATCTGGCCGTAGGGCAGATAGGCTCCCGGCCCAATCTCCTTGCGCAGACTCTGGTGCCGGATGTCGCCGACCACGCCCACAATCGTCATGTCCGGCTTGTCTTCGGTGCCGATGAGGCGCCCCAGCGCGTTGGAAGGCGAACCATAGAACTTCTTCGCGAACGACTGATTGACGATCGCCACCTTCGGC
>DASZYN010000533.1:0-1868 GCA_035545435.1 Acidobacteriaceae bacterium
CAGGTTCAGGTGGACGTCACCAACACGGGCAAACGCGCGGGCGCCGAGGTGATTCAGCTCTACATCCGAGACCTTGTCAGTTCGGTCACGCGCCCGATCAAAGAGCTCAAGGGCTTCAGGAAGATCTATCTCAAGCCCGGCGAAACCGCGACCGTCACGCTCGACATCACGCCCGACGCCCTGGCCTTCTTCGACGTGAACATGAAGCATGTCGTCGAGCCCGGCGATTTCTCCATCATGATCGGTACCTCCTCACGCGATGAGGACCTCCACAAGCTCACGCTCACCGTCACCAAATAACGGGATGAAGGCAGAACTGCCAGAAAGAACGGCGCGGCTATGATCGAAAGACTTTCCTTTGCGGAGAAGTTTGGCTACGGCCTGGGCGACATGGCCGCCAACTTCATCTTCCAGGCGATGCTCGCCCTGCAGCTGAGCTATTACACCGACACCTTCGGGCTCACCGCCGCTCAGGCCGGGACCCTCTTCCTCGTTGTCGGTCTCATCGCGGCGGCTTTCAACCCGATCATGGGCGTGATCGCCGACCGCACCAACACGCGCTGGGGAAAATTTCGCCCGTGGCTGCTGTGGACCGCGATTCCCTTCGGCATCATCGGAATTCTCACTTTCACCACGCCCAGCCTCAGCATGTCGGGCAAAGTCATCTACGCGTGGACGACCTATCTGCTGCTGCGCCTCATCTACGCCGTCAACAACGTGCCCTACGCTTCGCTCACCGGTGTGCTGACCGGCGATCCCGACGAACGCACCAGCATCGCCTCTTACCGTCAGATCTTCGCGAACTCTGCAGGCTTCATCGTGCAGAGCCTCGCCATCCCTATGGTCGTCTTCTTCGGCCGCGGCAATGACGCGCGCGGCTACCAGATCACCATGGGCCTGCTCTCGATCCTCAGCGTGATCTTCTTTATCGTCGCTTTTTTCGCGACCAAAGAACGTATTCAGCCCAACCCGCAGCAGGAGACCTCGCTCACCCGGGACCTGAAAGACCTCTTCAGCAATCGCCCCTGGATCATCCTGTTCCTGGTCACAACGTTTTACTTTGCCGCCATCTCCATGCGCGGCAGTGTCATGCTGCCCTTCTTCAAATACATCGCCGGCAACGAGAAGCTCTTCAGCTGGTTCAACGGATTCGGGCTCGCCTCCCTCATTGCGGGTGTCGCCGTCTCTACAGCGCTGACGAAACGGATCGGCAAACGACCGCTCTTCATCCTGAGCATGACTCTTTCCGGGCTTTTCAACCTGGCCGTGCTTGTTCTGCCCCCCCATGCCACCGTCGCCATCATCGTTTCCGAAGTCCTGCGCCAGTTCTCGTATGGAACCTCCGGCCCGCTGATCTGGGCCATGATGGGCGATGTCGCCGACTACGGTGAATGGAAGACTGGTCGGCGCGCCACCGGAACTGTGACAGCGGCGGTGGTCTTTGCACTGTGGGTCGGCCTCGCCATCGGTGGCGCCGTCGCCGGCTGGCTCTTCTCGTATTACGGCTACGTCTCCAATGCCGTGCAGACCGCGCGCGCTCTCGACGGCATTCGCCTGACAGCGGGCCTCTGGTCGGCGCTGTTCTTTTTCGCCACGGCGGCGTTTCTCTTCCTCTACCCGATCTCGCGAAAGCTCAACAAGAACATCTCCGACGAACTCGCCGGCAGGCGCCTGAATTTCGGCGCGCCCGCCGCATCGCAGAAATAGATCGCCTCGAAGGGAGCGTCCTCGTGTCCGTACGCATCGCAGCACTCGCCACACTTCTCCTCGGCTTCGCGGCTGCCGCTCAGGCGCCCACCTCGCTAAAGCAGGCTTATCATGGCGATTTTTACGTCGGCGCCGCCATCAACACCGCGCAGATCACCGGG
>DASZYN010000534.1:0-1888 GCA_035545435.1 Acidobacteriaceae bacterium
CAGTGTTTCCATTTCCGGCGACGACCTCCGCCAGATTCTCACCAACATCGTCTCCAACGCCTGCGACGCTCTGCCCGAATCCGGCGGCATGATCCGCATCGACGCGGCCTGTGCCGACGGCAAAGCCACCATCACCGTCGCCGACAACGGCCATGGGATCTCGCCGGAAAACCTGCAGCGCATCTTCGATCCCTTCTTTACCACCAAGGCCGACGTCGGCACCGGCATCGGCCTTTGGGTCTCCAAAGACCTGGTGGAGAAAAGCGGAGGCCACGTGACAGTCGAAACCAGCAACCTCCCGCCTGGCTTTCGGACCCTCTTCCGCATCGAGCTGCCCTGCGCCTGAGTGCTGCCGTCGGAGCTCTCACCGAGTAACGGATCGCTGGGTCCTGTGAACTGCGGGAATCAACATGGGCGTCCTCGCCTTGTATTCCAGATAGCCCGCGCCGAGGCGAATCTCCAGCTCCCGCTCCTCAAACACCCTGATGAAGAAAAGCAATGCCGGCGCAAACAGCACCACCGCCCACAGCACAAACAACGCCGACTGAAGCCAGATCCCCAGCGAGAGCAGAAACGCCACCACCGCCAGCGCCATCGGATTGCGCGTGCGTGCGTAGAGCCAATCTGTCGCCACCCTCCGGCTCAGCACGATGAAGAACGGCGCGCCCAGCCCTTTGAGCGCCAGATTCAAAACGGTCGCCGCGCAGGCCGCCCCTGTGATCCACATCAGGACCACGCCCATAGTCTTTGGAATCGGTAAGACCCATCCGCCCCACTCCCGCTGGGTAAGAAGCGCTCGAATCAGAGAAATCGTCAGCCCCAATCCCAAACCGCACTGCACCAACGTCGTCGTCCACTCCGCGGCGCCCGGGGTTGTGTGCCGGTCGAGGATCTTCCGTCCCACCCACGCCACCGGATATACCACCAGCGCCCCACCTGCGATCAACGCCAGATTCACCGCGCTCGATAGTCGCGCCGCGATTGCCCACCACCAGGCCAGCCAGATCGCCGTCAGCAACGCAGCCTTAAGCAATAACCCCGGCATCCGTCGCACAGCATCGCCCTCCTTCGCTCCGCCAAGCCATCGAGGCTAAGTTAATCCCGCATCGCCCCTCCGCTCGTCGCGAATTTCGCAATGTTTGTCCCATCGCAAACGACGCCATTTACATGGGCGGCCCCTTCCGGCATCATTCTCGAATCCCTGCGATCTCCGCGCCGGAGGTGCGCCTCTGTCCACCGTTTCCGTTCCAGTCCAAACCGAAGCCGCTTCCGTTGATCCGTGGAGCTTCGCCACCCGCATCGCCTTCCGTTTCTGCTTCGTTTACTTCGGCCTCTATTGCCTCTCCACGCAGATCCTCACCAGCCTGCTTGCCAATCCCAAATACGACTTTCCCGACCCCTCCTCGATTCCGCCCTGGAAACAGATCATCGCGTTCACAGCAACACGCATCTTCCGCCACAAGGCGGCCCTCGTCTTCACCGGCAGCGGCAGCGGCGACAAGACCGTCGACTTCGTGCTGACCTTCTGCATCCTCATCGTCTCCCTCCTTGCCACGCTCATCTGGTCGCTCCTCGATCGCCGGCGGACCCGCTACCCTGCCCTTCATCGCTGGTTTCTGCTGTTGATACGCTTTTCTCTCGCCAGCCAGATGCTGATCTATGGCTTCGACAAAGCCTTCCCCCTGCAGATGCCCTTCCCAGGCCTCTTCACCCTGATTGAGCCCTTCGGCAACATGTCTCCCATGGGCGTCCTCTGGTCTTCGGTCGGAGCGTCCCAGCCCTACGAAATCGCCGCCGGCTGCTTCGAAATCCTCGGCGGACTGCTCCTCTTCTTTCCACGTACCGTCACCCTCGGCGCACTTGTTTCGCTCGTAGATATGAGCTACGT
>DASZYN010000535.1:0-8619 GCA_035545435.1 Acidobacteriaceae bacterium
GAAAGAGCCAAAAGCCGCCTGGCGGAGCTTCAGTCGGCAATTCCAGGCAGTGGCCGCGTCCGCTATGACCAGCTCACCGAGGCACAACGCGCGCTGCACCACGCAGCATTTGTAACCAATGCCGCGAGTCCCGATTTTCACGAACTGGAGCCGCTTCCGTTCACCGATAACGGCAAGACGGAAACGATGGTCGTCCCGAAGGGAGATATCTTCAGCCAGCTCCGCAAAGATGTAAACGAGGGCAAGCTTCCAACCATTTCCTGGCTCACGGCTCCTGAGAAGTTCTCCGATCACCCCACGTCACCCTGGTATGGTGCATGGTACGTGTCCGAGGTGATGGATATTCTCACCAGGAATCCCGAGGTTTGGAAGAAGACGATTTTCATCCTGACTTATGACGAGAACGACGGCTACTTCGATCACGCGCCGTCTTTCGTGGCGGCCGATCCGAAACGACCGCAGACGGGCGGTGCATCCCCAGGAATCGACATGGGTCTCGAGTACACCTATGTCGAGGACGAGCTGGCTCAGGGAGTAGCTCAGCAATATGCCCGGTCCGGGCCGATCGGCATGGGCTTCCGCGTACCGATGATTATTGCCTCTCCGTGGACGCGCGGGGGATGGGTGAATTCCCAGCTTTTCGATCACACATCCACGCTGATGTTTCTCGAGAACTTCATCGGGAAGAAGTACGGCAAGGAGGTGAAAGAGGAAAACATCAGTTCCTGGCGCCGCGCGGTGGCGGGAGATCTGACCTCGGTGTTTCGGCGCTACAACGACAAAGAGGCTCAGCTCGATTTTCTCGATCGCGACAAATTCGTGGTTGGCATCGAGCAGGCGCGGTACAAAGAAATCCCCTCCAACTACAGAAACCTCTCCACGAACGAAATTGCGGATATCAATCGCAACTCGCAACACTCGCGGTTCATGTCGCATCAGGAGTCAGGAACGAGGCCGGCCTGTGCGCTGCCCTATGAGCTCTATGCGGAGGGCGGACTGACTTCGGATGGAACTGAGTTCGAACTGCGCCTGACGGCAGGAAACCACGTACACGGCAACTCAGCCGCCGGAGCGCCCTTTAATGTGTACCTGCACGGTCTGAAGGATGCTTCCAGCGGCGGATTTCAGGCTGCGACCTTTGCGGTCAAGGCTGGCGGTTCACTTCAGCCGCGCTTTCCCTTGTCTCTTTTCGGTGACAAAGGCTATTGGATCGAGGTCCATGCCCCGAACGGCTTCTATCGCTCGTTCACAGCAACCCCCGGTTCCCCGCCCATCGAAATCCGTGCGGAATACGAGAGGAGTGGAACCAGCTTGAGCAGGAATCTTTTAGTTCACGTGCATAACTCAAGTTCAAACCCGATGACCGCGACCATCGTGGAGTCCTCGTACAGAACGAGCACACACCGCAAGACGATTCGCCCGAATGAGATATGGTCGCGGCGCCTTCACCTGAAAGACAGCCATGGCTGGTATGACTTCACGGTGAAAGCAGGCGGATCGGAGGCGCGATTTGCCGGCCGCGTCGAAACAGGACGACCGAGCATCAGCGACCCGTTGATGGCGATGGTCTGAGCCCTTCGTGGGAGGCAGCTGCCCTCTCAGCCCGCAGCCCCGCTTCGTAAAGGTTCAGCCGCGAATACACGCCGAAAGAGGATCCATCGTCGAGGAACCCTCCGCCCGGCCCTTCTGTTTCTGTGAGGATCCGATCCGCCTGCTCCAGGGTGAGCGATGGAAAGGCGGAAGTCAGCAGGTACCCGGCCTCAGGCGCCAGCTTGCTTACATCTTCGGCTCCAGCATTGTTTGGATAGACCGCAGGCAAATTGTAGGTCTGCGTCACGTCGTAAAACGCTTCGTCCGCCTCTGCATTGCTGAACCGGCCCGTATCTTCTTTGGCGCAGGCGTCCATGGTGTTTCCGCATCCGGCCTTCAGAATCATGTCCAGTTCCGCGCGCGCTTTCTTCACCACGGCCTGAAAGTCGGCAATCGGCGCCGCCCCCCTGACCGACAAGCCCATATACGCCGGATCATTGGCCAGCAGGTGCGCCATGTCGTACAGAGCCAGCGTGCGGCCGCCCAACACATCCATCACATAATGCGACCCCATGATCACGCGGTCGTTTCCATATTCCGCTCCGCGCGCAATCATCTGGGCATATCGTTCGGGAACCAGCACGGCCAGCAGGACTGCGCCTGTATAGCCATAGGTGGTGTGGCCGCTGGGGTAGGAAGGACTGTTCGTCAGGTCCATGACCGGACCATGGTTATAGACAAAGTTGTCCGCTGGATGATCGAGGTAATCCGGTCCTGCAAACGATGTGACGTTGGGTTCGGTCTGATAAGGACGCGAATTCCCGTACGGATCGGCCCCGGGCGATCCAGCCTGCAAGTGGTAGGCGTGGCCGAACACGTCCTCGATGCCGCCGGCCGCGCTGACAATGTCTGCCTCGGCCGATGGCACCGGAGTTTTTCCATCCGTGGTCCCGTTCGCGAACAGATATTTCCCCTCGTTCGAATGCGCGCCGGAGACCGCTGTCGCATATCGGATCAGATCGCCCAGGGATTCCGGGAGCCTGGAGGTTTGCTTCTCATCGATAGAGTGAAAGCGTGCAACATACGCAGAGCCCAGCGTGGTCCCAAGCCCGTCGGCGAGTTCAGCAAGATTGCGGTCAGTAATGAAAGCATCCCGGAGCGCCTGCTGTTGCTGTTCCGCGAAAGGAAACAGCGTTGGTTGGCGAATTGAGCCCGTCTGAATTCCGCCCGTGACGGAAAAATTGGCTCCGAGTGCTGCCTTGCCGGCGCTCGTATTCATCAGCGCCGTTACAGGAGCAAGACCCTTCAGAACGGTGACGTCCGCAGACGATTGAGCGTAAAGAAAGCCCCACGAAAGGACCGCGATAACTGCGATGGTGAGAAATCTTTTGCCGCCGTTCGAGATTCGCTCCATTCGCATATTGTCTACCAAAAGCCGCAGCAAAGGCGGAGCCGGACAGTATCAGGAGTTTCGATCGTGCGATCGATCTCCTGACAGGCCTGGCGAACATGCAGCGATCGGCGACGCGTCCCCTTCCGGAAAGGGCAGCGTGCCCACTCCTGTCGCCGTCAGACCGGGCTCAATGACTCGTCTACGGATTCGAATTGCTGATAATCCTTTAATTCGATCGAATTCCCGATTTTCAGAGGAACTTCAATCATCATGTTCTTCCAGGGCGTATAGGGCAGGATTTTCCACATTTGATTGCTCAACCACAGCCGGAAACGCGTTCGCGGCACAAACCAGTCGGTACCGCCCTCCGCAATTCCCTGGCATTTGCGCACAAACTCTCGCATTCGGCTCTCATATTGCTGAAAGGCGATCCGATAGTCCCCTTCGGCTTCCGCGAGTTCGCCCGCCAGAACGTAGGCTCCAACAACGGCCATGCCTGTTCCCATCCCCGAGAGAGGCGAGGCACACCAGCTTGCATCCCCCAGCAACACGATGCGGCGCTTCGACCATCGGTCCATCCTGACCTGGCTGACGGAATCGAAGTAGAAATCCGGAGCCGTCTCCATTAGTTCCAGCAATCTGGGCAGCTCCCACCCTTCACGCTCGAATTGCGAACGCAGGATCCTTTTCTGTTCCGCGGTGTTTCGGCGTGAATCGTCGAGGGCTTCGCTGGCGAAGAAGAACGATGCCTTTGCCTCCCCGGGATCGCCGCCGCTGAAAATGCCCACCTTCTTGCCCAGCGCTCCGTAGTAAAGGCCGGCGTGGTCAAGATGCAGATAGTTCGGAATCGTAAAGATTGACACGTAGTACCCGAGATACCGAACGAAGTTGGCCTCATCTCCAAATGCGAGGGAGCGCACCCGGGAGTGCAACCCGTCGGCGCCCACCACCAGATCGAATCTGCGCCGGCCGCCGCGCTCAAACCGGACCTCCACACCATCGCTGTCTTCCTCGATTGCGGCGATGCTGTCGTTGAAAAGGTACTCGGTGGTGTCCCGTGTGGCTTGGTGGAAGAGGGCGGCCAGGTCGCCGCGCAGAATCTCGAGTTCTCCGCTTGTAAAGCCGTCGGGCATGCTGGCAACTTTCCTGTTGTTGCGATCGACGATCGTAATGGTCCCGATGCGGGTCTGTTTTTCGCGAATCGCCTCCAGCAGTCCCATACGTTCCAGCACGCGCATCGAGGCGCCGCGAAAATCAACCGCATAGCCGCCCGGTCGCACCGCAGGCGCGCGTTCGACAATTGTTGGCTGGAATCCGTAGCGATGCAGCCAGAAGGCCAGGGCTGGACCCGCCACGCTGGCGCCAGAAATCAGAACGGCACGGTTTTTCATGATGACTACTCCGGAACGAATGGGTGTTGTACATCTGTCTTATACATTTGTACCACACGTATGTCTGGTACAAATGTTTTCATGCGAATTGCAAAATCGTCAGGCAATCGCGACGCTCTGCTGCTGGCCGCGAAACAATGCCTGCTGGAAAAGGGCTACAACCGCACCACCGCTCGAGATATCGCGGCCCTGGCCGGGGTCAGCCTCGCCGCTATCGGCTACCACTTTTCCTCAAAGGAAGCTCTGTTGACTGAAGCCCTGCTTCTGGCGTTTGGCGAATGGGATCAGGACCTGCAACAAACGCTGCGCACGGCCGTTCCAACGGATACAGACCCGGCGAAGAGATTCGAGGTCATTTGGGAAACCATCATGGCCACCTTCGAAACCCATCGTGCGCTGTGGGTTGCGAATTTCGAACTTTTCGCTCAAATTGTGGCGCAGCCGGCCGCGCGAGAGGTAATTGTTGGCAAGCTACATGTGGCTCGTGCGGGATTGGCCGCGATGTTTCTCAATCAGGATGAAAGCACAATCGACGATCGCACCGTGCGAACCGTGGGAACGTTTCTCCACGTTTTGCTTTCCGGAGTGGTCCTCCAGTGGCTCATGGATCCGTCCAGTGCGCTGAGCGCGAGGAATCTAACGGTTGCGCTTCGCGACATCGCACAGGAACTTGGGAAACACCAAAAGAAATCCAGCGCGCGTTCGAAGAGCCGCACAGGAAAGCGCCCTCGGAAATGAGACAGACGACGAGGCAGAGATCGCATCCTGCCGGTTCCGGGGCGCCGTCGCAAACGTGTCATGTGTGGTGATTCGAAGGCGCTCGTACCCGAATTCCTGATCGGCCGAGGCTGCGACCAACTGGTCAACGAGGCGATCAGCAGGTTCGCCGACAAGCGGAAACTCGTGAGGACAACGGCTAAGTTGTGGTTTTGATTGGCTGCCCCCCAGGGATTCGAACCCCGATATGCTGATCCAGAGTCGGGAAAGGGGTGCTGATTCTACGCAGGATCAACAGGTTAGCCCGGCAAAATCCGGCAATTTACGGCGAATCCCGCAACCCAGGCGCAACCCTTAACGGCCCCGGCTTCCTGGACGAAACCCACTTTCGCATTGCGTACAGTCGTGTCCGGATGAAACGCACCGAATCGAAGCGGCGTCTGCGATGTACCCGCCGTTCCTAAACCGGCGAAGGTGAATTCCCACATATTCTGTCGCAGCCGAGGGCTGATTTCCTGCCGGCGGCTGAAACGAGTGAGGCAACTGCCAAGACATAATGTGTCATCAAAATGTGCGCTTCGTCCTATCGGGAGTTGCCTGCTCCAGGCCGGTGGATTGGACTCTCCCTCCCATCCGTGATCTGAGATGCAGGTGACTACGGTTGTCGGGAGACTACTCCATTGAGTTCGTGGGACATAGGGCAAGAATCCATTCCGACGGCTGAGCAGCCATCGACAGTGAACCTCGTTGAGCCCGACGAATCGGTTCTGGCCCAATCCGTCCTCTCCGGCGGTGGCCAAATGGGCGCCCTAATGCGCGCCTTCGATTGGGCGCAGACTCCGCTCGGCCCGGTGTCACTGTGGCCACAATCACTTCGGATTGCGGTCAGAATTCTGCTGGGCACGGGCTACCCCATGCTGATCTGCTGGGGCAGCCAGTACACCATGATCTATAACGACGGCTACCGCCCGATCCTGGGAAAATCCAAACACCCGGCCGCGTTAGGCAGTCCCATCAGCCAGGTCTTCTCCGAAGCAATGGACTTCATAGGGCCGCACTTCAACAATGTGATGACCCGCGGCGAGGATTTCACCGTTACCGATCAGCTGTTCATTTTGGACCGCAACGACTATCTGGAAGAGTGCTATTTCACCTTTTCCTACAGTCCAGCGCCCGCAGACGATGGGAGCGTAGGCGGTGTGCTGGTTACGGCACTGGAAACAACCGAGCGTATTCTCGACGATCGCCACCGCCGCACTTTGCGGGATCTGGCGACAGAAATGGCCCGAGCCCGAAGTGAGGAAGAAGTGTGGCGCGCTGCCGCCGCCACTCTGGTTTCTGAACCGCTCGCGATGCCTTTTGCTCTCTTGTATTCTCATCATCCGACCGAGCGCCAGGCGCGGCTGGTTGGAAGCGCTGGCGGAACGAGTGCCTCAATGAGGCCCCCGGTCATCGATCTTGAAAAGGGAGGCGTTTGGCCGTTTGAGCGCGCTCTGGCAAATTCGGCCGAGTTGATGCTGGATGATCTGGATTCGCGCTTTGCTGATGTGCCGCTGACCTCCTGGGGTGTTCCTCCGAAAAAGGCCTTCATTGTGCCGATACTTTTGAGAGAACATCGTGAGCCCGCTGGATTCTTAGTCGGAGGCATTTCACCACGGCGGGAGTTCGATGCGACATATCGCGAATTTGTGGAGAGGAGCGCGGAGCAGATCGCGACCGGGCTAACCAGCGCCCGAACGTATGAAGAGGAACGTCGCCGGGCCGAGGCACTGGCGGAACTCGATCGTGCAAAGACTCTGTTCTTCAGCAACGTGAGCCACGAGTTCAGGACACCCCTAACATTGATGCTGGGGTCACTTGAGGAACTATCTGCGAGGGGAACTTCTCGTGACCCTGAAGAACGGCAACAGCTTGACGTTGCCCGGCGAAACGCTCTTCGGCTGCTCAAGCTGGTCAACACGCTGCTCGATTTTTCACGTATAGAGGCAGGCAGAGTGCAGGCAGTCTATGAACCCACTGACCTCAGGACATTGACAGCCGAAATTGCCAGCTCATTCCGTTCCGCGATGGAAAAGGCTGGTCTCCGCTTCCTGGTGAACTGCGAGCCGATCGAGGAGCCGATCTATGTGGATCGGGACATGTGGGAGAAGATCGTTCTCAATCTTCTCTCCAATGCTTTCAAGTTCACCTTTGCGGGAGAGGTGCATGTCTCTCTGAGGCCGGTGAACCATTCAGTCGAGCTTTCCGTTCGAGACACGGGCGTTGGGATTGAGAAGCAAGAACAACCCCGAATCTTTGAGCGATTCCATCGCGTCGAGAGCGCTCACGCCAGGACATATGAGGGCACCGGCATCGGGCTCGCTTTAGTGCAGGAACTGGTGAAGCTGCATGGCGGCGAGGTTCACGTCGAGAGTGAATTGGGCCGCGGCAGCACCTTCACGGTAATCATCCCCCGCGGTGCATCTCACCTGCCCGCGAAGCAGATCGGAGCCGGGCGGACGCTGGCTTCGACAGCGCTTTCACCGGATGCGTACCGGCACGAAGCTGAACGCTGGTTGCCGGAAGGAGCTGTCGCGACAGATGCAGAGGACACCGTGCCTCTCCCGTCATCTGCGGTCACGCCTACTCTGACAGCCCCCGAAAGGGAGCACATCGTTGTAGCCGATGACAACGCAGACATGCGCGACTATTTGGCGCACTTGCTGAGCAAGCATTACACAGTGCATGCAGTCGCGGACGGATCTCAGGCTCTGGAGGCCGTCCGGCAACTAAATCCGATACTCGTCGTGGCGGATGTCATGATGCCTATGCTGGACGGGTTTGGTCTGGTTCATGCGATTCGGTCTGACCCGTCCTTATGCAGCACTCCCGTCATCCTGCTTTCGGCGCGCGCGGGAGAGGAATCGCGCGTCGAAGGTCTGCAAGGGGGAGCGGATGATTACCTCGTAAAGCCTTTTACTGCGCGCGAGCTGATTGCGCGGGTGACGACTCACGTTAAGATGGCCAGGTTGCGTCGGGATGCCGCGCAACGAGAATCGCGGCTCCGCGCGGAAGATGAGCGTGAACGTCGCCGGCTGGAAGAACTGTTGGCACAGGCGCCGGCAGCCATCGCTCTGCTGACTGGATCTGATCATCGCTGGATCTATGTCAACGAGAACTACATCAGGTTGACGGGAAGATCGAGCGCGGCAGATTTCCTTGGCAAAACGCTTGTGGAAAGCCTGCCGGAACTGGAAACGCAGGTCTTCGTCGGCCTTCTCAATGAGGTATATCGCACCGGCAAGCCCTATTTTGGCCGCGAAATGATGGCGATTCTGAACCGTTCGGCGAGCGGACTGCCAGACGAGTCGTATTGGGATTTTGTATATCAGCCTGTCCGCGATGTGGATGGCATTGTCGAGGGCATTCTGGTCCATGCCGTCGAAGTTACTGACAAAGTCGCCGCTCGCAACGCCGTCAAGGAAAATGCGGAGCGATTGTTGCTGGCGCAGACTGCCGCCCAGATCGGTACATGGGAATGGGATCCCGAGCGGGACTCACCCCATCTTTCGTCTGAGCTGCACCATCTTTTCGGCACCGCAGCGGAGG
>DASZYN010000536.1:0-2743 GCA_035545435.1 Acidobacteriaceae bacterium
CCATAATGCATGGCGGCCGGCGCCTCCTGCCAGGTCGAGAGCGCGGCCTGGAGCCAAATCCGATCCAACCTCCACTACGAACGGGTCCGGTTCCACCAGCTGCGCCTCTCCAGCGAGGAATTTCGAATTCCACCGTTCGCGGTCTGTCGTTTTGCCGGTTCTGTCTGTCATCGCCTTCGCGTTGCCACCGCTTGTATTCTCCCCTTTTGGGGGATTTGTTGAAGTTGCTGATAACGATAGAGTAACGTCAGCGTTCGGTGCCACGGTTCGCGAATGCTGCACGCCGGCCCCTGCGCAGTCCCGCAAGATCAAGTCCGTCCGACACAAGGAGTTCGTTCGCGCGCATGTACATGCCGCTTCTGATGTACGGGTATGCGGTCGCCCTGGTGCTGATGCTGCTGGGCTGCCGGCTCGCGATGCGCACGGTGCCCGGCCTCGCCGGCCTGCCCTCTCTTTCCTTCGCAATCGCGCTCGGCCTGGTGTCCGTCATTGGCTTCTCAGTGCGGCCGTGGGCGCCGGCCTGGATCACGATCATGATCGCGAACCTCGCTCTTTTTGCTGCCATGCTGCTGCTCTATTGTGCGGCGGCGGATACAGTTGCGGCGCGCAGGAAATTCCTGCCCTCGGGGATCGCACTCTGGCTGGCGAGTGGCGCAGGTTTTGCGTGGTTCACCTGGATCCATCCGGCGCTGACGCCACGGATTCTGATGAGCAGCAGTCTGTGCGCTGTGTACGCCGGCGCAGCGGCCTGGGTGCTTTATCGGCACCGAGGTGTGGCCGGTCAGGGAACCTCTGCGACGATGCTGCGGTCCCTCATTTCCTCCATGGTTTGGCTGGAGTCAGCGGTGGTGGCGCTGCACACGGTTCGCTGCGTGCTGACTGTCTGCTTTCCGCCCAGCAGTTTCATTCACCTCGACTCCATTCAGGCGGGATTCAGCTACCTGAATCTGGTGCTGGTTCTGGGCAACATTTGCGGCCTCATCTGGCTGTCGCTGTGCAGGCACCGGGCCGAACTGCAGGTGCTGGCGCAAACCGACGGCCTGACGGGTCTGCTGAACCGCAGAGCGTTCGAGCAGATTCTCGCGCGCGAGCTGGCACGGGCGCAGCGCGGGGGAGACTCGCTGGCCGTGCTTCTGGTCGATATCGACCGCTTCAAGGAAGTGAACGACACCCTGGGCCACCTGGCCGGCGACGAAGTGATCCGCCGGGTGAGCGCGGTGCTCCGCGGAGGCCTTCGTCCCGCCGATGCCCTCGGCCGTTATGGCGGCGAGGAGTTCGTTTGCATGCTGCGGGAAAGCAGCCCCGACCAGGCAGAGGAAGTGGCCGAGCGGCTGCGGGTTGAGATTGCCGGACTTTCCGCGATGCCTGGCGGGCTCCGAATCACCGCCAGCATTGGGGTCGCGGCCAGCCAGCCCACGGAAGACATCGAGCAGTTGCTCCGCCGGTGCGATGACGCCTTGTACGGATCCAAGCGCCGGGGAAGAAATCTGGTGACGATCCATCGCGCTTTCCCCGCATCGTCCGATGTCTCGATTCAACCCGCCTGAGCCTCCGGGGGGCAGAAAATGCCCGGATTGGTCGGCTATACTCGGGGAATGGCGGGGCAGAAAACCTTCTATCTGGAGACCTTTGGCTGCCAGATGAACGTGCATGACTCGGAGAAAGTCATTGGCACGCTGGAGCAGCAGGGCTACGCCCGGGTAGAGACCGAGGAAGCCGCCGACCTGATCCTCTATAACACCTGCTCGATCCGCGACAAGGCGGAGCAGAAGGTCTTCAACCGCCTCAACGATTACAAGGCGCTTTACAAAAAGGGCAAGCGGTTTGGCGTGCTGGGATGTGTGGCGCAGCAGGAAGGCGAGCGCATCTTCGAGCGGGCCCCGTATGTCTCGCTGGTATCGGGATCGGCTTCGTATCGACGATTGCCGGAGATGCTGGTGCAGATCGAGCAGGGCGCGCAACGCGTGACCGGGCTCGACGACCGGCAGACCGAGGAGACGTTCGAGACCGAATTCACGGCGCGGTCGAATCCACACCGTGGCTACATCACGATCATCGAAGGCTGCGACAAGTTCTGCGCGTACTGCGTGGTTCCTTACACGCGGGGCAAGGAACGCAGCCGCAAGTCCGACTCAGTCCTGGTGGAAGCGCGCCGCATGGCCGATGCCGGGTTTACGGAGATTCAACTGCTGGGCCAGAATGTGAATTCGTATCGGGACCCGGAAGGAAAGCGGTCGTTTGCAGAATTGCTGGCCGCTGTCGGTCAGGTTGCCGGTATTCGCCGTGTGCGTTTTACGACCTCGCATCCCAGGGACTTTACGAAGGACATCGTCGAGGCGATCGACGCGGTACCTTCCCTGTGCGATCACGTGCATCTGCCGGTGCAGAGCGGCTCATCGAAGGTATTGCGTTTGATGGCGCGTGAATATTCGCGCGAGCAGTATCTGGAACGCATCGCATGGATTCAGGGCGCGAAGCGGACGATCAGCATGACGACCGATATCATTGCGGGATTCCCCGGGGAAACGGTGGAGGACTTCGAGGAGACGCTGTCGCTGCTGAGCGAGGTTCAGTACGACGGCGTGTTCGCCTTCAAGTATTCACCGCGTCCGAATACGCCGGCGCTGGCTATGGCGGATTCGATTCCGGAGGAGGAAAAGTCGAAGCGGCTGCAGGTGCTGCTCGATCGGCAACGCGAGATCCAGCGAACGAACTACGAGAGGCATGTCGGGGAAATTCTGGA
>DASZYN010000537.1:0-12080 GCA_035545435.1 Acidobacteriaceae bacterium
GGATTCGACGCCGGCGGATCGATTGCCGATTTCGGCGCAGGGGGCGGGTTTTCTGCTGCCACCACAGCCGGCGGCGGAGCGTTCTTCTCCTGCTCCAGCTTGCGATAGTGCAGAATCGCGGTTTCGATTCGTTTTTGCGGCCCCAGGAAATACTTCTCGCTCGGTTTTGCGTCGATGGCTTTGCCGTAGTGAATCGCGGCTTCCTGCAGGAATTTCATGGCCGACTTCGAATCGCCGGCGGCGTATCCCAGCGCTTCATTCGCGACGCCGATGTCGTAGAGGCGGTAGGCGTCCTCGTCTCGTTTCGAGAGGGGAGGCGCGGTTTCAAATGTCTCGAGCGCCCGCTCCCACAGGCCCGCCTCGGCTGCCTTGTCTCGTTCATCCATCGGCCCTTTGTTTTTCGCGAGGAAGACCTCGATGGTTTCGTTGGTGTTCACTACCTGCTCTGCGATGCGATGCACGGCCGAGATCAGCAGCAGGGAACGCAGTTCGGGCGGGGTGGGCGCCTGATCCTCCTGATCGTCATTGCCCTTACCGCCCTTTAACTTGTGCCATGAAGTGTGCAGGCTTCCCATGATGCCGTGGGAGACGTTGTTGCCGGAGCTATCGAATTGCTGGTCGTAGTTCACCTGCACGTTGTCGGAGCCCAGGACACGGCCGTCGCGCGCCTTCGCCTGAAACGAGAGGCCGAGGTGACCGGTGATGCGCTGATTCACGGAGGGGGGCTGGTTCCCTACCGACGGCTGTTTGATGAAGATCGGCGCGGGGTGATCAAAATTTGTGATCTGGCAGTTGATCGTCACGTCAGGATTGTTTTCTTCATCCTGCAGCTGTGGATCATCCTTCAGCAGCTCGGTTTCCAGCTGCGTCTGCAGATCGTTCGCGAGGTCTGTTTCGTCGGCCTTGCCGGTCACCCTGACCCGAATCGTTTTTCCGGGCAGGTGATAAAGCGCGGGCAATTTCCGGTCGAGGTTTACCTTCGTTTTTGCGGCACCAAAGCTCTGCGCGTGGACCGGCAGCGCCATGAGGGCCATTGCCAGGGCAGCCATCGTCGCAGCTTTACTTACAGTCATTGCTCACTCCCTCGGTTCTGAGGCCCCACCGTTTTACCGGGGATCATCCATTTTCTAACGGTGTGTGCCTGGTTCCACTGGTGGCTCTCCGTCGAATTACCGCGCGTCCTGCGATCCTGTTTCTCGCTATGGTTGAAACAGCGAGTTTCACATCCTGGCCTGAATCCCCGTCCAGGAGCCGTTTTACCGGGCACTCGGGCGAGATTCTCTCGTTTTCCTGGGAAGGGGAACCCATCATAGCAATTTCTCTGCGCAATCCAATACGGTTTTCTTTGCGCTCAAAAATTGTCCCTGGGCGCCTGAGCCCCTGACATTCGTCGGCAGTGAAAAACAAATAAGGCGCGATCGGAATCGATCGCGCCCAGGTGACTTCGGAGTTGTTGAAAGGTTTTGTGTTAGCGAAGAAATACGGGATTTCTCAGGCCAGGTAACAAGTAACGCACGTAATCACTTGTCCACTTGCGGAGTTACTGCAGCCCACCCGCGCGGCGCAGGGCTGCGATGTTCAGTTTTTTCATCTGCATCATCGCCTGCATGGCACTTTTCGCGCCTTCCGCATCCTTTCCCTGCAGCAGCTCGCCCATATTCGAAGGAACCACCTGCCAACGGAGTCCGAATTTGTCCTTCAGCCATCCGCACTGAATCTCTTCCCCGCCCTCGGTCAACTTTGCCCACAGCTCATCGATCTCGGCCTGCGTATCACAGGGGACGACGAGCGAGACGGCATTGTTGAATGGATCGCCAGGGCCACCGTTCAGCGCGATGAACTCGATATCGCCGATGGTGAAGGTCGCAGTCATGACCGATCCGGCCTTCCCGGGTGCGCCCTCCGGATAGCGAGCGACGCTTCCTGCTTTTGCGTTCTTAAAAACGGAGACGTAGAAGTTCATCGCCTCTTCTGCTTTGTCGCTGAACCACAAGAATGGCTTGATGGCCTGCATCGGATCTCTCCTCACTCAAAATTAACGGTTGCGTTCGACTGACGTGCGGGCGAGCACCCGCCGGCGATGGCTCCGATCACCAGCAGGGGCTCTCTTCCCGTTGCTATGGCTTCAGGCAGGAGCTCATCCGGAGAATCGTGGGAC
Source organism: Acidobacteriaceae bacterium (assembly GCA_035545435.1). Taxonomy (GTDB): domain Bacteria; phylum Acidobacteriota; class Terriglobia; order Terriglobales; family Acidobacteriaceae; genus Palsa-343. The sequence continues at coordinate 2,159 of DASZYN010000537.1, forward strand.
AGGTCCTCCTGGCAAGCGAAGAAGCGCAGAAAGGGACGGCGCTTCTTCGTGTCGTGATCGCGTATCGTTCCGCGCAGCACCGGATAGCGCTCTTCGAGCGCATCGAGCACGCGCTGCAACGTCACCGGGTCCGCGACTTCGAGCGTGACTTCACTACCGATCTGCGCCAGCACGCGCAGATGATGCGGCAACTCCACACGGATCATGAGAGGGTCTGGACCTCCACCGAAAGCACGGCCGGCAGATCGCGCACAATCGGCTTCCAGGTGTCGCCGGCATCCGGGGAGACGTAGACCTGTCCGCCGGTGGTGCCGAAATAGACGCCGCATTTGTCGAGCGAATCGACGGCCATGGCATCGCGCAGCACGTTGACGTAACAGTTCTGCTGCGGAAGGCCGTTGGTCAACGCCTCCCACTCATTGCCGCCGGTTTTGCTGCGCCACACCTGGAGTTTGCCGTCGAGGGGATAGTGCTCGGAGTCGCTCTTGATCGGCGCCACGTAAATCGTCTCCGGTTCGTGTGCGTGGACGTCGATGACAAATCCGAAATCGGTGGGGAGATTTCCGCTCACTTCGCGCCACGAATCTCCGGCGTCGTCGCTGCGCATCACGTCCCAGTGCTTCTGCATAAACAGCACGCCGGGTCGCCGCGGGTTCATGGCGATGTGGTGGACGCAATGGCCCACTTCGGCATCCTGATCGGGGATGTACTGGGAGCGCAGCCCTTTGTTGATGGGCTTCCACGTTTTGCCACCGTCATCGGTGCGGAACGCGCCGGCGGCTGAGATCGCGATGTAGATCCGGTTGGGATCCTTCGGGTCGAGCACGATGGTGTGCAGGCACATGCCGCCTGCGCCCGGCTGCCACTTGGGCCCCGTTCCGTGGCCGCGCAGTGCCGGCATCTCCTGCCACGAATGCGCTCCATCCTTCGAGTGGAAGATTGCGGCATCTTCCACGCCGGCATAGACTGCCTCGGCATCGGTGAGCGACGGCTCCAGATGCCACACCCGTTTGAACTCCCACGGATGCTGGGTGCCGTCGTAGAACTGATGGGTGGTGAGAGGCCTTCCTGTTTCGGCGGAGGTGTCGTAGACGAAGCGGTTGGATTCGCCCATGGGCCAGCCCTGGGGACTCTTCTGCACGCCGCCGCCCGGAGCGGACCATGTTTTTCCGCCGTCATCGGAACGCTGGATCACCTGCCCGGACCAGCTGCTGGTCTGCGAGACGTAGATGCGGTTGGGATTCACCGGCGATCCCTTCATGTGATAGACCTCCCAACCTGCGAAGAAAGGTCCACTCACGTCCCAGTTCTCACGCTTGCCGTCTGCGTTCAGAATGAACGCGCCTTTTTTGGTTCCTACCAGTACTCGCACCTGGCTCATGCAATCTCCTCCCTTTCAGATCCTCGTGGGTGCGACGCCCAAGACAACTCGCAGCTATGAGCGCCGCGTTCGATTCCCTGTTGCTGCCTCTCACGCCGATGCTTCACATCGGCTTCGAGACGTTGATCATCCATTGCGTGCCGAAGCGATCCGTAAACATGGCATAGCGCTTCGCCCAGAAAGTCTCCTGCAGAGGCATATCGATTTTGCCGCCTTCGGAGAGCGGGCTGTAAATACGCTCCGCCTCCGCTTCGTCGGCGCAGTGCAGACATACGGCATAGCCTGCGGCTGGCGGAAATGCGAGGTCGGCGCATCGCTGCCCATCAGGGTCTGATCGCCGATGTTCATGGAGACGTGCATGACCTTGTCATCCCATTCTTTGCCGTGCTGGCCAGCCATGGGGCTCTGCCCGTAACGAAACACACCCTGATAGTCGCCGCCCAGAACCCTTGCATACAACTGGAAGGCCTCTTCGCAGTTGCCCTTGAAATAGAGATACGGTTGAAGCTTCATCCTCACTCCTTATCCATGGCGAAATGGTTGTCCTCGATTGCAATCGCACCGATCATGACGTCATCTTGCCCGTTCGCAGATCAGTGTCCACGAAACGCCAAAGCGGTCGCGCAACATGGCAAACCGCGACGCGTAGAAGGTCTCTTCCAGCGGCATGAACACCTCGCCCCGTTCGCTCAGAACGGAGTAAATGCGCTCGGCTTCCTCCGCCGAATCCACGGCCAGATACAGGTAGGCGCTGCGCATCGGCTGAAAGTGTTCGGCCGGCACATCGTTCCCGATCAGCTCCGACTCTCCGATGTTCATGCGCGCATGCGCAATGGCGCTGGATTTGGTGCCCGGGGCGCGGCCCGCCGACGGCATGTCGCCCTGGGTCATCATCATGGTGATTTTTCCGCCAACCTTCTGCTCGTAAAATTCGAAGGCTTCGCGACAGTTCCCGCCGAAATTCAGATGGGTATAAAGTTTCATTCTTCTCCTCTGGGAATCAGGACCTCGATCCCTGTTCGTTCGTGTTCCGCAGCGAAACAGCAGAACCGGTTCACTGACCAGCGGTGCTCGTGGCGGCCACCGTCAACTCGCCGCGACTACCTCCGGTTGCCGGGAAAAAACAGGTGCTTCGTCGGCGCTGGGTCCCCAGCTTGCGGGAACCGCAATTCCCAGCAGGCGGAGGTAAACGCTGAACTGACCTCGATGCTGATACCAGTGGTTCAGCATAATATTCCGGATGAATGCCTGGCGCGGCAACGCCATCAGATCCTGATCGCCAGCGACGATGCGGAAGGTTTCCTGCATCGCCACGTCGTCCAGTTTCGGCAAGAGCGTTCTGACGGCAGCGATGCTTTCGTCGAGTGCGCTCAGGACCTCACCACTGTTGGCCGGTTGTGGGCGGACGGTGAAGTCCGGAGGCGGCGCCGACGCGTTCTGCACCAGCGTGATGACGGCCCCGGGCACCATCCCAAGGTGCAATGCGAGCTGCCCGGCGGTCATGGATTTTTCGTGCGGCTGCCAGAGCAGCTTGTCATCGGAAAGGCGCTCCAGGAATCTGCGGGTAACGGGGGCCTGCTGCTCGAACTCTGCGAGAAACGACTGCGCAATCGACATACACCAACTCCTTTTTTCAACGATGGAATGACTTAGCGGGGCCTGCGCAACGGAATCCACTCATGCAGCCGCGGCTCACGCAGCCAGAGCGACAGCCAGGTGAGGACGCCGAAATAGACAGGAAACAGCGTGTAGGTGAGCCATGGATTCTCGAGCCGCAGGTTGGTCGCCACTGCGCCGCCGAAATACGCGGTGAGCAGGATTGCTCCGAGGATCGAGGTGCGCGGTATCAGATAGAGGACCAGGGAACTGAGCAGAATTGCGCCCAGGGGGGCGGAGAGCTCCAGGGGCCAGCCAGTCCGCACGAAGGCCTCTGCCACCTGGGGCGGCTTTATGAACTTGATCGCCGCATCCATCATCATGAACGCGGCGATGAGGCCGGCGATGACGCGGCCGGTCCAGAGCCGGCCGGCAGAAACAGTCGGGATCACTTCCGCTTCCCTCACCTTCGCTTCCATCGTCGATTCCATCCCCGCTTCTCCTCCATAACCACTTAAGTTGCGCTTCTACTTTTTGGCCAGCCACCGGGCGCGGGCGCTCTACTTCGTTCCGCCGGTGTCGGGCGTGCCATCCGACCAGTGAGCGACGGGAATCATGAAGATCGTTAGGTGATCAGAAACATCGTCACCGGAAAAGACGGGTGAACCAGAGAGATTTGCGCCCCACGTTTTCGACATGGCGAGGGGAACGAAAAACATGAGGTGCGGATGCCAGTTCCGCGCAGCATCGTTCAGGTAGCCCTGTTTGGACATCATGTAGCACATCGAACCCGGCTCCAGTTCAGGGAGTTTCTTGCTGCGGAAGGCGGCCTGCATGGCCTGATCGATCTTCTGCTGCGATTGGCCGGAGACAGCGAGGCGAGTCTTCATCAGCGCGATGGGCAGCCAGGATCGGGCAGCCGCTGCATTGACGCAGTTAGGGCCACGGATTTTCGGATTCCAGAACACAGGATCACCGATCGCGGCATCCCAGGATCGCTCGACGAAGCACACAAAGTGATTGGTGCCCTGAACCGCGACCTCGTAGCCGTCTTTGCCGAGAACCATCACTTCGGCGTTGTCCGAGATCGACCTGGGCGCGGCCGTCCGCGCGAGAGCGATTTCGGCGTTGCGATCCGCGATCAGATACTGATCGAGGGGAGCCATCTTGGGGTACGACGCCTGCGTGTTCTGAGCCGGCGCCGACGCGAGGCCGGCAACTACGATCGCCAGCGCGAGGGCGATCCTGCGGAAAACAGTCATGTCGCTTCCCCTCCTTCGGTGACCACGTTCTTCATTTCCGGCCTTGCTGCCGTTCGCCAAGGACTGCGCGTGGACGAGCGGTCCTTTTGGGCCCACCCAGCCAGGGCAGCAAGGGCGCAGGATCCCGCTCCCTCCACCGCCGCCTCGTTTCCTCCAGGACCGCTTTCCGATTTTTGGCCAGCTCAGCGATCACAGCCGGCGGTGCGCCCGTATTTTCGTGCTGTGCACCCCAGATCAGCAGTTCCAGCATCACCGGCGCCAGATCGATGCCCTTTTCCGTCAGGCGATAGATCACGCGCCGGCCGTCCTCCTGGTCTTCCTCGCTGGTCACGACCCCGCATCGCTGCAGGTTTTTCAGCCGGTCCGCGAGGATGTTGGTTGCAATGCCCTCGCCCGACTCCACAAAATCCTGAAACCTTGTAAAACCGCGCACCATGAGGTCGCGCACGATCAGCAGAGACCAGCGGTCTCCAAAAACCTCCAGCGAAATATTGACCGGGCAGCCCGAACGATGCGTCGGGAGTCGCTTGACTGCCATGCACGCGACAGTAGCAATGTTCACTTGCTGTTTGCAAGTGATCTTTTCCACAGTGTGACGAATGGGACAGCAAGAAGCAAACAAGAAGGGCCGCTCGGGGAGCGGCCCTTGTTGCGATCCGATGAAAGCGCGTTGCTGTGACTTAGTCCTGAGGCTCCGTATTGGAGGTACCTGTAGCAGGCGCAGGCTGCTGCGGCGGCGCCCCCGCGGGAGGAGGGGCCATCGAGCTTCCTGGAGCGGGGCCCTGTTCCTGCACTCCGATGGACGCTCCCGAAACCACCAGCGACACCCTGCGGTTCGCAGCGCGTCCCGCACTGGTTGCGTTGTCGGCTACCGGATCGGCCTTGCCGTAGCCCTGCGCGCTCACGTTGCCCGGCTGAACTCCCTGCTCCACCAGAAATGCCTGCACCGCGGTGGCGCGCTCCTGGGAGAGCTTGAGGTTGTACTCATCGGACCCGATGTTGTCGGTATACCCCTCCACCTGCACCTTCAGGTTGGGATAAGTGAGCAGGATGCCCGAGATCTTGGCGAGCTTGATCTGAGCATCGGACTTCAGCTCGTACTTGTTGAACGCAAAGAGCACGTCGGACATATTCACGATCAAACCGCGCGCGCTTTCCTGGGTTTGCAGCACGGAGTTCAGCTGCTGCTTGAGCTTTTCACGCATCTCCGATTCCTGCCGGGCAGCGGCCGCCGCTGCTGCTTCTGCTGCTTGTTGCTGTGCCCGAGCCTTTTCGGTTTCCTCGCGCGCGGCTTCAGCCTGGGCACGAGCCGCCTCTGCACGCGCCTGGGCGGCTGCCTGTTCGTCGGCGGCCTGTTGCGCCTGGGCCTGGGCAGCGGCCGCATCGTCTTCAGCTTTATGCCGCGCCGCTTCGATCTTCGCCCGTGCCGCGGCTTCGTCGTTAGCCTTGATTTTGCGGATGGTGATGATGCGGGCGTCTTCGGCTGTCTGGACCGCCTCGCGGGCGTAGGTAATTTCCTGTTTCATCTCCTTCTGATGGATATCCATGTCCTGCGCGTTCTTCAGATCCAGTTTCGCGTTGGCCATGGCGTCCGGAGCGTACTGTTCCGCCCCGGCGGCTTGCGCAATCTGCACCGCGTTGATCGCCTCGTAGAGTTCGAGGGGGGAGTGCTCGTCGCGGGTGATCGGATGCAGCACTGTGTGACGCCCCGCGGTATCCGCATAAGCGCCACGCGGCAGCAGCGTGTAGTGCGCATTGACCGTTTCCAGCACACCGGACGTCTTGTCTTTCAGAACATAGTTTTGCATCACCACCAGATCGCTGGGCACGGTGACGGCGAAGTAGGGCTCCGCGGTCAGGATCAACCCAAAGGACTGGAGGTTCGTCGTCACGGTCGTATCCGCATGATCATGCGTCCAGAGCACCTCGCCCAGATTGATCGGACGCCCTTCGGGGGAGATCGCCCAGAGAACGTAGGTCAGGTACTCGATGCCGAATCCGTTGGCTGGCCCGAGTCCTTCAAAATGTGCCTTGATCTCGGTGCGTCCATTCAGGCTGTTCACCTCGGCCCTGCCCTTGGCCATGGGCAGGAGGGGCGTGCCTTCAAATCCAATCTTCGTTGAGCCGTTGCGATGGAAGTAGTTAATCGCGGGAAGATCGCGGGACACCACATTGATTCGGTAGATGGGAATTCCTGCTTCGGTCTGCCCTTGCGGCTGCTGCCCATTCTGCGACCAGTGCTCGGTGGCGGTGGGGTTCTGCTCCTGCGCACACAGGCATCCGCAACAGGCCAGCAGTGCTCCGAAAATCCAGACTTTCTTCATCTCGCGTTCTCCTTGTGGGGGTCAATGGGGGGACGTGTTTGCGTCACCGTCCCTGGGATGCCTCCGTGGGAGGCAGAAGATGGCCGGTGGGCGCTAAACGGGCATCAGGGCCATATACATCCTTTCGGAATTTCAGGCGCATCTCAAGGCGGCCTCGCCAGCAAACGGGAGCACGCCCATGGATCGTCAACAGGCTCGTGGTTGCTAAGATGAAGCCCGATGCCCGTTGCTGTTATGGTTCTCGAACTCCGCATTGAGCACGCGCACTCGCTCAAGGACCGGCGGCAGGTCGTCCGCAGCCTGAAGGAAAAGCTTGCTCACGGATTCAACGTCTCCATCGCCGAAATGGACGAAGCGGTCACCTGGCAATCGGCGACGATCGGGATCGCGGCCATATCCGCTTCGCGTGACTATCTCACCGGACAGATGCAGCAGGTGGAAAACGCCGCCGTGCGCATTGCGGAAGGCCTGGGCGCGCAGATCAGCGCCTCCTGGGAATTCCTGGAATCGGATCCGCTTCCGTGAATGCGCAACTGTTTCCTCGGCTCATCCGTCTACCCGTGCGCAGTTCGGTGTATCTATTTGGCTGCAACCTGCTTTCCCGGAGGAATCCATGACGAAGAACATCAGCGGTCCCTGGGCAGTTCTCACCACTCTTACCTTTTCGCTCTTCACGCTGCCGGCTCTGGCGCAGCAGCATCCGGAGGGCGGTCATCCCACGCAGCAACATCCGAGTTCAGGCTCGCACGGCAGCCAGGGGTCCGGCTCGCACAGCAATCCGCATGTGCCGGTAAGGCCCGTGGGACCGGCGCGTCCGCCGATCGGCCAGGGACATATCCCCTCCCACGGCCCGCAGACCCACACGCCGCTGCCCAGGAACGATGACCACGACCAGCATGGGCACTCGAACGCGCCCTACGTTGACGCCCATACCGATCGCTGGGTGGGCCACGTCCCCGACAATCGCAAGGCTTATCACCTCGATCACCCGTGGGAGCACGGCCGCTTCCCTGGCACAACAGGAGCCCATCAGATCTGGCGGCTGGCCGGCGGTGGTCCTTCGCGCTTCTCCTTTGGCGGATTCTTCTTTTCTGTGGCGCCCGCCGATCTTGGATACTGCGACGGCTGGGACTGGAATTCGGACGACATCGTGCTGTATCCCGATCCCGACGATCCCGGCTGGTACCTCGCCTACAATGCACGGCTCGGCATTTACGTTCATGTGATGTATCTGGGATCGTAGACAACCCCTGATGCACTCAGGCGTCCGAAGCAACGGAGCCCGTTTCCTGGGAATCTCTCCCAGAGAACGGGCTCTGGGGCGGCGCGTGCAATCCCCGGCGGCTGAGAACGGCCCAAAGCCGAAGTCTGCGCTTTGGTGCACACTATTGCTGAAGGGTCTTGCATGCCTTTTGAACGCTCGTCGGGCCTCCTGCTCCACATTGCATCCCTGCCATCGTATGGCGGCATCGGCGACCTTGGTCCCGCTGCGTACGCCTTCGCGGACTTTTTAGCTGCTTCGAAGCAGCGGCTGTGGCAGGTTCTGCCGCTGGGTCCCACCGGATACGGCAACTCGCCCTACGCGGCGCTCTCGGCGTTTGCGGGCAACCCGCTTCTGATCTCGCTTGAGTTTCTCGCGGATCGCGGCTGGATCGGTCACGAACGCATCGAGGGACTCCCGGGACGCTCCGGACCCGTCGACCACGAAGCCGTCACAGCAAAGAAGCGACCGCTGCTGGAAGAGGCTGCCCGCAACTTCCTCCGTCAGCACGACGCCCAGGAGTGGTCTGCCTTCGAAGCGTATTGCGCGACGAACGCCACGTGGCTGAATGACTGGGCTCTGTACTCGGTGCTGCGCCGGAAATTCGACTACGCTTCGTGGAACGACTGGCCGAGCGAGATCAAGCACCGCGATGCGGCCGTGCTGGAACGTGTGCGCCAGGAACATGGCGAGGAGCTGGCCACGGTGCAGGCCATGCAGTTCGCCTTCAACGAACAATGGCGTGCGCTGCGCGACTACTGCGCCGCCCGCGACATTCGGTTTATCGGGGACATCGCCATCTTCGTCAACTATGACTCGGCGGATGTCTGGACCCATCCTGAACTCTTTGAGCTCAACCCTGATCTGTCTCCGATCCGGGTCGCGGGTGTTCCGCCCGACTATTTTTCTGCCACCGGGCAGCGCTGGGGCAATCCTCTCTACAAGTGGAATGTGCTGCAGCAATCGGGTTTCGCGTGGTGGGTCGATCGGATTCGGCGCGCGCAGTTCCTTTATGACGTGATTCGGCTCGACCACTTCCGTGGTTTCGAAGCGTACTGGGCGATTCCGGCGCAGGATGAGACGGCGGTTAATGGCCAGTGGATCAAGGCTCCGGGTGCGGCGCTTTTCCAGACCCTGCGCGAGCGGCTGGGCGAACTTCCCTTCATCGCGGAAGACCTTGGGCTGATCACCAAAGAGGTGGATGCTTTACGCGAACAATTTGGCCTTCCGGGGATGAAAGTGCTGCAGTTCGGCTTCTCCGACCGGGGCGCCCACATCCACTTGCCTCATCGATTTGTAACGAACTCGGTGGCTTATACGGGCACCCACGACAACGACACGACACGCGGCTGGTGGGAAAACGGCGCGAGCCAAACAGAGAAGGCCGCCGCCGGCGTGTATCTGGGTGTGAAGGACGACGATATTGTCTGGCCTCTGATCCGCTCCACGGCACGATCGGTGGCGGATCTCGCCCTGTACCCGGTCCAGGACATCCTCGAGCTTTCGAGCGAAGCCCGGATGAACGTCCCGTCTCGCCCGACGGGCAACTGGAGCTGGCGCTGTCCGGAAAACGCGCTCACGCCTGAACTCGCGCAGAAGCTTGGCGCCATCACCGAGGTTACGGATCGGGACAAGCACGAACGTCCTTCGTGAACTGCGGGTTGGCGGAATCGGCGGACAAGATCAGCGGTGAACGAAGAGAAAGCCTCAGGGGCTGAAGCCCACATCATTTTTGCGCTTTTGCGACACGACTGAAGTCATGCCCTGTTACAAAAGCGCCGGCCAATTCCTCAACGGACTTGCGGGACACCACACTAGCCTCTGACGCCGAGAAAGACCGGAAATTCGCCGAAGACGGTTTTCAGCGGCAGCCGGCCGTCGTCGTCGACACGAACGATTTCGCCGGTGAAGACATTCTCGAGCGAAGCTTTGGCCATTTCCGGAACCAGCAAATCTCCGCGTGACCATGCGTTATTGAGCGGGAGGCGCGCCTTGCCGCCCATCAGCGTATATGCGAATCGCGGAACCACGGCCAGCACGCGCCCACCGCGCGTGAAGCCGAGAACATGTTCGGCCATTCCATTTGTCGCAGTCACGG
>DASZYN010000538.1:0-1997 GCA_035545435.1 Acidobacteriaceae bacterium
CTAGTGGCTCTGGCCAAAAGTCCTGCAACAAATTAGGGGCAGCCGCTATGCTGGAGATGAAGCAGCGCTTCCACTTCTCCTATCGAGAGGCTGCCCCCATGCGCGGTCGCAAACCTCGCTCCCTTACCCTCGCCCCCGGCGACCTCCTCTGCCTCCAGCGCATCGCTCGCCAGCCCGCGCGCCCTTTCTTCCAGGTCCAGCGCGCTCGCATCGTCTTGGCCGTCGCCGCGGGCGAACCGATTCACCGTATCGCCGCCCGCTGGGAGTGCGACCGCGCCACCGTCTGGCGCTGCTGTCGCCGCTACCAGCAGGGCGGCCTCGCTGGACTGTTGGCCGACGCCGACCGCTCGGGGCGGCCCGAGCGGATTTCCCCCCCTCCAGCGCGCCCAGGTCATCCAACTGGCCTGCCTGGAGCCGGTGGCTCGGGGGCTGCACATCACCCATTGGTCCAGCGCCGACCTGGCGCGGCAGGCCGTGCAGGACGGCATCATCGATGCCATCAGCCCGCGCAGCATCCGCCGCATCCTGCATGCGGTTGACCTGCGACCGCACCGCACGCGCTTCTGGAAGACCGCACGGCTGGATGCCCAGTTCATGGAGCGGGCCGTAAGAATCCTTTGGTGCTACACCTACGCCGGCCACTTGGCCCGCCGCGGTTGGTGGGTGGTCTGTGCCGACGAGTTGCCCAATTTTCAGGTCCTGGAGCGCGTGCCGATCCGCCGGGCCATCCCCGGCTCGATCGAGCAGCGCGAGTTCGAGTACAAGCGGCACGGCACCGTGACGGTGCTGGTGTTCCTGGTCGTCCACAGCGGGCAGATGGAGGCGGTGTGCCTGGAGGGCAAGAGCGCCGCGCACTACACCGCGGCGCTGCGGCACTTCCGCCGCCGGCACCGGCAGCTGCGGGGCGCGTACCTGATTCACGACGGGGACTCCACCCACACCGGCGACTGCACGCCGGGCTACCTGCATGAGTTCCGCAGCTGGTGGCGTCCGCGGCTGCTGCCGCCCGACGCCTCGTTCCTGAACCAAGCGGAGTTGCTGCTCGATGCCTTTGAGCTGCATTACCTGAAGCGAGGGTCGTGGCGCAGCCGGGAAGAATTCCGGGCGCACATCGCGGCGGCGTGGCCGGAGTACAACCGGCTCTACGCCCACCCGTTTGAGTGGGAGTGGACGATCCCGAAGATGAAGCAATGGTTCGCAAAGCATGGCCAATGAATTTGTTGCAGGACTTTTGGCCAGGGCCACTAGCGAGCGATTCGCCGCCATTCGCTGCCTAAAAGGCACTAACATTTTGATGACAAGCCCGGAGCGCCAGCGACGGGTCGCCGGAACCCGTCGCTGGCGCTCCGGGCTTGTGAGTCATCGCGTTAGCGCCTCTAACGCGCATCCCGGCTAACACTCAATCAGTTCGGTAATTCCTTGACGTAGATGTTCTTGAACCACAGCCTGTCGCCGTGGTGCTGCAGTTCGATCGGCCCCTTGGCCGGCAGCGGTTTGCCGCGCTCCCAGTAATTCTCGAGCGGCGTATTGTCCACGACTTTCTCGGCGTTGAGGAACACGGTGACACGATCGCCCTTCATGATGATGTGGAAGGTGTTCCACTGACCGACCGGCCGATCTGTCACCTTGAGCGGCTTGCTGGGGTTCTTCTGATTGTTGTACAGCCCGCCCGAACCGACGGGGTTGTCCCAGATTTGCACCTGCGGATTGCCGCGCAGGTAGATACCGCTATCGCCCTTGGGACCGATCTTCCAATCGACATACAGCTCGAAATCGCCGTAATCCTTGACGGTTTGCAAGCTCTGCCCCTTGCCATCGTATTGCAGGATGCCATCCTGCACCGTCCAGTGCGGCAGATATTTCTCGTTGGCCTTCTTCTGCGCCTCGGCCCGCTGCTCCGGACTCATCTTGTTCCGCGCCGGCAACTCGATCAGTCCTTGCCAGTTGGTCAAATCCTTGCCGTTGAACAGCGCGGTGAAACCCGGCGGCGGCATGTT
>DASZYN010000539.1:0-1553 GCA_035545435.1 Acidobacteriaceae bacterium
CAATGCAGTCTACGGCGACTTTTCGATGGGGCAGCCGGTGGACTGCTGTGTGGGCGGATTCCACACGGCGTACGTAGCGCGGCAGACAGCGAACCGGATCTTTGTGCAGACGGTGGTCTTTGCGACATCGCTCGATTCCGCGGTTGCGAATACGGTCTTCGGCGATCCGGGCGAATTTGCGGACATTAACGCGCTGTCGCACGAACTGGCGGAGACGGTGAACGACCCGTTTGTGAACAACGTCACGCCGAGTTATCAGGTTCCGGGAGCGCCCGACGGGGTGTGCCAGAACACTCTCGAGGTGGGCGACATCACGGAAAGCTTTGTTCCGGACTACACCGATGTGACGCTGCACGGGTTCACGTATCATCCGCAGACGATGGGCGTGCTGCAGTGGTTCCAGGACAATCCGCATTCAACGGCGATCAACGGGGACTTCAGCTTCCCGGATTCGTCGCTGCTGCAGACGCAGTTCGCGCCGTGCGCAGGGGTTGTTCCGATCGGTTGATGAACAGAGGTCGCTAAAAACCGGTCAGCGTGCATCGAGCAGAGACAAAAGGCGTTCCTTTTCGGAACGCCTTTTTCTTGTCACGGGCGGGATACGGCGTGCGCGGGCTCAGCGCATGCCGTGGGCGTTCAGGTGATCGGAGTATTTCTTGTCCGATTTCTGGATGTGCTGTACCAGCCAGTCGCGAAGAAAATTGAGAACGGCGACAAGATTGGGCTTGCGACCTTCGTCCAGTTCCTTCTTGTGCTTTTCGACTTCGGCCATGAGCTTACTATGCTGGGCCTGATGGGCGGGCAGATCGGGATAGCCCGCCTGGCGCATCGCCACTTCTTCCTGGAGGAAGTGGGTGCGGGTATAGACGGCGAGTTGACCGACGACCTCGCGGATGACGTCTTCGCCCTGACCGGCACGCATGGCATCCGCAAGCGAGTTGATGATTTCGAAGAGTTTCTGGTGCTGGGCGTCAAACTGCTGAACCTTGACGCTGTAGGCATCGCTCCATGCAAACGTGGCCATCGGCTGTCTCCCGATGAGTCTATCGGCAGGGCGGACGAAAGGATGAGTCTGAAGGCTGGACAGGATAGCCGTTCGCGGATCAGAGGCCGAGGCCACCGTCGACGGAGAGGATCTGGCCGGTGATGAAATGGGGGCTGGTGGCGAAGAAGAGCACAGCGGCGGCGACGTCGGCGGAGGTGCCGTTGCGCTGCATCGGGGTGCGGCGGGCGAAATGCTCCAATTCCGGATCCACTTCTCCGTTGACGATCATGCCGGGGGCGACGCAGTTGACGCTGATGTGGGGGGCCCAGGCTTTGGACATGGTCTGGGTGAGCATGTGGAGCGCGGCTTTGGAGGTGCAGTAGTGGGCGTGCGTGGGCCAGGGGTGGATGCCGCCCAGGGATCCTATATTAATGATGCGGCCGCGAGCGTCTTTGAGGTGGGGGTAAGCGGCCTGGGCGGCGAGGAACGGGGCGCGGGTGTTGGTTTCGAACATGGCGTCCCACTGCTCTACGGTGAGCTTTTCCAGCGGCGCGGTTTCGTATCGGCC
>DASZYN010000540.1:0-6345 GCA_035545435.1 Acidobacteriaceae bacterium
GAACTCACTGATCGGGACCGCAATCATCTTGCTGGGGGTTCCGCTCTTCCTTGTATTCAGAAAACAGGCCCGAACCTCGGCAGCCGGCGGTTCCGTCCGATAGCCCCTCGATTCACTTGAACAAGAATTCCTTCGTCCGCAGCTCCTTGATGGTGTCGCGCAGCTTCGCCGCCTTCTCGAATTCGAATCTCTTTGCCGCTTCGCGCATTTCCGCTTCGAGCTTCGCGATGTAACTGTCGAGTTCTTCCTGTGACTGCAACTCGGGCATCTCCTCCGCCTCTTCCGCCAGGTCGGCATACTCTGCCTGAAGAATCTTCGCCAGAGACATGTCGATGTGGCTGACGATCGACTGAGGCACGATGCCGTTTTCCTCGTTATAGGCACGCTGCACAGTTCGCCGGCGATCAGTTTCGCCGATGGCCTGCTTCATGGAATCCGTCATCTTATCCGCGTAGAGAATGGCGCGGCCGTTGAGATGGCGAGCGGCACGCCCGATGGTCTGGATCAGCGATCCCGACGAACGCAGGAATCCTTCTTTGTCGGCATCGAGAATTGCAACGAGCGAGACTTCGGGCAGGTCGAGGCCTTCCCGCAGCAGGTTGATGCCGATGAGCACGTCGTACTCGCCTTTGCGCAGATCGCGGAGCAGCTTCACCCGTTCCAGCGTCTCGATTTCGGAGTGCATGTAGCGGCAGCGCACGCCCACTTCGGAATAGTAGCCGGCTAGGTCCTCGGCCATGCGCTTGGTGAGCGTGGTGACCAGCACGCGCTCGTTCTTTGCGGCGCGGTCGCGGATCTCGTGCAGCAGATCGTCGATCTGTCCACGCACCGGACGGATCTCCACCTCGGGATCGACCAATCCCGTCGGCCGAATAATCTGTTCCACGACAACCCCGGCAGCTTTCGTCAGCTCGTAGGGTCCGGGCGTCGCTGAAACGTAGACGAGCTGGTTGGTACGCGACTCAAACTCTTCAAACTTGAGCGGACGGTTGTCCATGGCCGAAGGAAGACGGAACCCGTAATCAACCAGATTCTGTTTGCGCGAACGATCGCCGTGCCACATGCCATGCAGCTGCGGCACGGTAACGTGCGATTCATCGATGAAGAGCAGGTAGTCGCGCGGGAAGTAGTCGAGCAGCGTCGGCGGCGGCTCGCCCGGCAGCCGGCCGGAGAAGTGGCGCGAATAATTCTCGATGCCATGGCAATAGCCGACGGACTTGATCATTTCCAGATCGAAGCGGGTTCGCTGGTGGACGCGCTGCGACTCCACCATGCGTCCCTGGTTCTCGAGCTCCTTTTCCCACCAGCCGAGTTCGTCAAGGATCGTCTCGATCGCCGTCTTGCGCCGCTCCGGCTGCACTACGTAATGGCTCTTGGGATAGATGGGCAGGCGCGCGTACTTCTGACGCACGGTGCCGAACAGGGGATCGATTTGCGAAAGAGAATCGATCTCATCGCCAAAGAGCTCGATGCGGTAAGCGTTCTCGTCATAAGTCGGAAAGATCTCAATCACATCGCCACGAACCCGAAAGGTTCCGCGGCGAAAGTCCGCGTCGTTGCGCTCGTAGAGAATTTCGACCAGGCGGCGCGTGATGTCGTCACGCCGAATGCGCTGCCCTTTCTCCAGCAGCAGCAGCATGCCGTAATATGCTTCCGGCGAGCCGAGTCCGTAGATGCAGGAAACGGACGCGACGATGATGCAGTCGCGACGCTCGAAGAGCGAGCGCGTAGCCGACAGGCGGAGCTTGTCCAGCTCCTCGTTGATGGTGGCTTCCTTCTCGATGTACAGGTCGCCGGAGGGAATGTAAGCCTCGGGCTGGTAGTAGTCGTAGTAGGAGACGAAGTACTCGACGGCGTTATTGGGAAAGAACTGCTTGAACTCATGAAAAAGCTGGGCGGCAAGGGTCTTGTTGTGCGCCAGCACCAGCGAAGGGCGATTGAGATGCTCGATCATCTTCGCCACTGTGAAGGTTTTTCCTGAGCCAGTGACACCGAGCAGAACCTGATGCTTCTCACCTGCCTCAATGCCGGTGACGAGTTCCTCGATAGCGCGGCCCTGATCGCCACGCGGCTTGTAATCGCTAACGAGCTGGAAGTCCACAGATCGATTGTAGGCGATGGAAAGGCGAAGACCTGTGCGCTCCGTGGAAAAACCAGGCGTAGCCTTTCATTTCCTGCCGCGTCCACCGATCCAGATGCAAATGGGCCAGAGCACAAGCCAAAGAAAGGAATTCCAGTGCGGCCACTTATTCCAGTTGAGGATGGTTGAGATGACGCCGGCGACTTCACCCAGGATGAAAAGCGCGAGGAGGTGTTTGCCCGGCTTTGCAGGCGCAATGCGCACGCAAAGCCAGCCGCCGAGGATGGAGGCGACCGCAAAGATGGCCGCACCGATCAGCAGGATGGAGGCGGGCACCGTCTTGCCCGGGACGTACTGGCCCGGAAAGATATGGGCTAGCAAGGGATCACTGAGGATCACGATGACGGTGACGACGATGTAGCTCAAGAGGACAGCTGCCATCGAGCGAAGCACATTCATGCCCACGTCTCCTGGATGACGATGTCTGATTCGGGGAGAGATGCAGGATAGCGCGAGCCAGACCGCAACGCAAAAGAAACTGCCCGCACTCTTTGGGCGAGTGCGGGCATGAATGAAACCGCCGAGCTTAGTTGGCGCCGACGGGCTCCTCCAGTTTCACACTGTGCGGCCGCTTCAACCAGAGGTCAAAACGATCAAGGTTCATCACCTTATTCCAGACCGCCACGAAGTCGTCGGCGAATTTCTTCTTCGCATCCGAACTCGCGTAGACCTCCGCCAGAGCCCGCAGCTGAGAATTCGAACCGAAGACCAGATCAACCCGTGTTGCCGTCCACTTCACTTCTCCGGTCTTCCGATCGCGTCCTTCGAAGACGTCCTGCGCATCGGAGGTCGCCTTCCACACCGTTCCCATGTCGAGCAGGTTGCTAAAGTATTCGTTTGTCAGCGCCTCCGGCTGTTTCGTCAGGACACCATGGCGCGTCTGCCGAACATTCGTATTCAGCACGCGCATGCCACCCACGAGCACTGTCATTTCGGGTGCCGTCAACGTGAGCAATTGCGCTCTGTCCAGCAGCGCCGCCTCCGGCGGTACTTGGTTGCTGCCACTGTTGTAATTGCGGAAGCCATCGGCGGACGGCTCAAGGACGGCGAAGGAGGCCGCATCGGTTTGTTCGGCCGAAGCGTCCATGCGTCCCGGAGCAAAGGGAACCGTGACGTTCACGCCGGCATTCTTCGCAGCCTGCTCCACTCCAGCGCAACCGGCGAGAACGATCAGATCGGCCAGCGACACTTTCTTGCCGCCCGCCTGGCTCTTATTGAACTCGCTCTGAATTCCCTCCAGTGTCTTCAACACCTTCTGCAGTTGTTCGGGCTCGTTCACCTCCCAGTCCTTTTGCGGAGCGAGCCGGATCCGTGCACCATTCGCGCCCCCACGCTTATCGGAACCTCGGTAGGTGGAAGCCAATGCCCAAGCGGTTGAAACCAGCTGCGAAATCGTCAGCCCGGAAGCGATGATTTTCGTTTTCAGCGAGGCGATGTCCTTTTCGTCCACCAACGGATGATCGACTGCCGGGATGGGATCCTGCCAAATGAGCTCTTCTGCCGGCACTTCCGGACCGAGATAGCGCGTGCGCGGGCCCATATCTCGATGCGTCAGCTTGAACCAGGCACGCGCAAATGCATCGGCAAATTCGTCGGGGTGCTCGTAAAATCGCCGCGAGATCTTCTCGTAAATTGGGTCGAAGCGCAGCGACAGATCGGTGGTTAGCATGCCTGGAGCGTGATGCTTTCCAGAATCGTGCGCGTCGGGCACCGTGCCTTCACCCGCATTCCCCTTCGGCTTCCACTGGTGGGCACCTCCCGGACTCTTCGTCAGTTCCCACTCATATTTGAAAAGATTGTCGAAGAAATGATTGCTCCATTTCGTCGGGGTATTGCTCCACGTCACTTCCAGGCCGCTCGTGATCGCGTCACCGGCAATGCCCGAAAGGTACGTGCTGGACCAACCAATTCCCTGCTCCGTAATCTCCGTGCCCTCTGGCTCCTTGCCAACGTAGCTTGCCGGACCGGCGCCATGCGTCTTGCCAAATGTATGGCCGCCCGCAATCAGAGCTACGGTCTCCTCATCGTTCATCGCCATTCGGCCAAAGGTCTCTCGAATATCCTTTGCGGCCGCAATCGGATCTGGTTTTCCTTCCGGCCCTTCCGGATTGACGTAGATCAGTCCCATGGTCGTGGCGCCAAACGGCTTAGCAAGGTCGCGCTCGCCGGAGTAGCGCTTGTCTGTTCCCAGCCAAGTCTCTTCTGCTCCCCAGTTCACGTCCATATCCGGTTCCCAAACGTCCGCGCGGCCGCCGGCGAATCCAAAAGTTTTAAAGCCCATCGATTCCAGAGCAACGTTGCCGGCCAGAATCATCAGATCGGCCCATGAGATTTTTCGTCCATACTTCTGCTTGATCGGCCACAGCAAGCGGCGAGCCTTATCCAGATTCACATTGTCGGGCCAGCTGTTCAGGGGCGCGAAACGCTGCTGCCCCCTGCCTCCGCCTCCACGGCCGTCCAGGGTGCGGTAGGTTCCTGCGCTGTGCCATGCCATCCGAATAAAAAGCCCGCCGTAGTGCCCGAAGTCGGCCGGCCACCAGGGCTGGGAATCCGTCATCAGCGCTTCAAGATCCTTCTTCAATCCGGCATAGTCGAGGCTTTTGAATTCTTCCGTGTAATCGAACTCCTCGCCCATGGGATCGGAAAGGGAGGAATGCTGGTGCAGGATATTCAGGTTCAATGCGTTGGGCCACCAGTCGCTGTTCGAACGGGTAGCGTGGCCGTTGCCGTGTGGAAACGGACATTTCGCTTCGGCTGACATTCTTTGTCTCCTTCTGCTTTTTTGGGTCCGGCGATCGGGTTCCCTGTGGAGCCCGCGTATCGATCGATGAGAGCGGCTTCCGTTTGTCCGGAAACATCGAATGTAGCACCATGGAGACGCATAGTTCCAATACATAACGTGCATCATCGGTATAGGATCCACCTATGGAGGTTCATCAGCTGCGCTACGTTTGCGCGATCGCCGAAACCGGCAGTTTTAGCCGGGCCGCCGAGCGCTGTCAGGTCACCCAACCGTCGCTTTCTCAGCAGATTTCCAAACTGGAAGACGAACTCGGCACGAGGCTGTTCGATCGGCTCGCTCGCCGCGTACGACTCACCGATGCGGGGCGGACCTTTCTGCCGCATGCTCGCACGATTCTGCACGAGACCGAGCTGGCGCGGAGCGAAGTGTCGGGACGGCGTAAAGACGCGCGGGGGACGGTCATTGTCGGGGTCATCCCCACCATTGCACCGTACGATTTGCCGCAGCGGATCACGAAGTTCATGCACCGGTTTCCTGACGCAAGTCTGCGTGTGGTTGAAGAAACCACCCCCGTGCTGCTGGAGAGCCTGCGCAGTTTGGCGATTGACATTGCGATCCTGTCTCTACCGCTGCGTCAACGCGAATTTGAAACAACGGCTCTGCTCACGGAGCGCCTGTACGTGGCCCTGCCTCCGGATCACCCCAGAGCCGGGGCGCCCGCCATCGCCCTGAACGAGCTTCGCAACGAGCGCTTCGTGATGCTACGCGACAGCCATTGCTTTCGTGAAATCTCACTCGCCGCCTGTCACCGCGCGCATCTGGATCCGCGCATCGCATTCGAGAGTAATCAGATCGGCAGCCTGCTGGGAATGGTTGCGGCAGGAGTCGGAATCGCTTTGGTCCCGGAAATGGCGGTGGATCGAGGCGGAGGCTGCTGCTACGTACGCATCTCCGATCCCAAGGCTGTGCGCACGATTGCGGCAGCTCGATTGAAAGGAAGATCGTTCAGCCGCGTACAGGAAGCCTTTGTTGAATTCCCCAAAAGGCCCGCCAGACAGCGAACCCGGAAGCCGTGACGCGCCTGTAAAGAAAAAGGGAGCCGGCTTGAATGCCGGCTCCCTTGCCGCCCCGAATTCAGCGGACTAACGGGGAAAATCGTCGTGGTCGTGATGGTGTCCGGCATGGTCATACGCCATGTCGTAGCCGCGGCGAAAGCCTTCTCGGAAATCGTTTCGTTCTTCGCGGGGCAAATCGGGATGGCGGAATGTGTCGTGGCGGCCCGGATCCGGCCGGCGATGCGCGTCAATGTCGTGACGCGCGGCTTCAATGCCATCGTGGAAACCACTGTGCCATGCATGCGACCAGCTTCCCGTAGGTTCGACAGGTTGCCAGGGCGAGCCCTCCTGCGCATGAACAGCCAGCGCAGTGCCGCCACATAACGCCAAACCCAGTACGAGAGCGG